>CATPAV010000078.1 GCA_955652245.1 uncultured Candidatus Udaeobacter sp.
CACGATACGAAAAATCGGTCGGCAAAAAGACCGCCTGGATTTATTTCTCTGACAACTGGTTTGAGTCACGAAAATTTCCAGCCGCAATGTGTGGTTGGATCCGTGATCTCAAAAAAGTTCCCTATATCCGGTTGATGCTACGTTCGAATGTCGATCAAAGACATTCGGAGAAGACGTTTTCTCTTGAAAAGATTATCGCTGGAGACTTCGACGCCAATCTTCGCGCCTGGGCACAGGATGCGAAGAATTTCGGATCGCCCATTTTGATCGAGTGGGGCACAGAGCCGAATGGAAACTGGTTTAGCTGGAATGGGAAATGGAACGGTGGGGCAAAGGAAGGACCAGCGCGGTACGTTGCGGCTTTCCGCCACATTGTCGATCTCATGCGCGCCGAAGGCGCGGATAATTTGCAATGGGTCTGGCATGTGAACTGGCTCGATGAGCCGGAGCGAAAATGGAACCGCTTCGAAAATTATTTTCCGGGAGAAAATTATTGTGATTGGGTCGCGCTCAGTGCCTACGGACCGACAACGCCGACAACTCACGATGGAACTGAAAGTTTTCGATTTAAAATGCGCGACGCTTACCCGCGGTTGATCAAAATCGCGCCGAACAAACCAATCATTGTCGCCGAATTCGGTTGCGATTTGCATAACCGGCGTGTCGATGCAGCGAGCTGGGCAAAATCGGCGCTCGAAGATTTATTCTCGAATCGATGGCCGGCCATCATTGGATTCTGCTGGTGGAACGAAGGTTGGCAAAATGACGATCGTAAAAGGCACGATACCGATATGATCATCCTGCACGATGCCGGTCTTACGCGTGTTTTCCGAGATGAGTTTACGCAACACGGAGACAAAATTGAGGAAACATTGCTCATTACTCCTCGATAACGCCTTTTGTCATTCCAAGCGGAGTCGAGGAATCTCTCATTGTTAACCAGGGAACTGAAAGAGATGTCTCGACTCCGCTCGACATGACAAACATAGAAACGCGCCGCATAATTCGGAATGGTCAGCATTTCTGTTAAGTACACTGGCGATTTGCATTGCGATGCGGTGCATGGTCCATCGAACGCAAAAATCGCAACCGACGCGCCGACTGATAATAAAGGCAAAGGCGAAGAATTTTCCCCGACCGATCTCGTTGCCACTGCCCTCGCCACCTGTATGAGCACGACCATGGGAATCAAGGCGCAAGAGCTTGGTGTCGATTTGCGGGGAATGACCGTGTCGGTGCAAAAAGAAATGTCGAGAGACGCGCCGCGCCGCATCGCTGGGTTACCATCCGAAGTTCACATACCGTTGCCGAAAAATTCACCGCATCGTGAAGTGCTCGAACAAACTGCACTTAATTGCCCCGTCCACAAAAGTCTGCCGGTGGAAATTAATCGCCCGACGAAATTCTTTTGGGAAGGTTGATGCCCTCGTTGTTAGCGACCGCCCCGCAAAAATCTCGATATGCGAATCCGGAAAGCAGTTGAGAGCGATATTTCCAATTTGCTTTCGTTGATGCGCGAGCTGGCGGAGTTTGAAAAATACGCCAACGACTTCGCTGTAACCGAAGACGTGCTGCGCCAACAGGGATTCCACCGTTGGCCACCCGATTTTCACTGTCTCATCGCCGAAGAAGGCGGCGAACTGGTTGGATTCCTCGTTTATTATTTTGTCCCGTTCACTTATCGAGCGAAGCCGAATCTAATCATTAAGGAACTCTATATCGCCGACGGGTACCGCAGCAGGGGTGTCGGTAAACTCCTGATGAAAGCTGTCGCGAGAGAGGCTGAGCAGGCCGGTTGCGGCATGATCAAATGGTACGTCGCCAAATGGAATGAGCGCGGCGTCCAGTTTTACGAGCGGCTCGGCGCGATGATCGATCCGAACTGGCACGAATTCCAAATGTCTGAAAAAGCGTTTCGGGATTTGGCCGCATCTTAGCGCGGCTGGCTAAACAGCCGCAACGGGCTCTTTCGCCTTAGCCGCCGTTGGCCGATCAAGCAGCTTCGCGTAGTTTCGCGGCGCCCGATTTTTCCACGCCCTTTTGTGATAGGCGTACCCGGCGATTAGCGGAAGTGCCAAGGTCGCCTCAGCATAAACCATTTGCTCCGCGCCTTGATCGACTTTGCCCCACGAATTTGCTTCTTTTAGGGTCGATCCGCTAAGCGCGCCGTCGCGCACGTCGGCCACGGTGATCTGCACAGCGTATTTGTGCATCCCAACATCGAACCCGAGATACTCCGCTGCCACGACTGAATCCTGCGCGAAATTTTTCGGCACGCCGCCGCCGATCATGAGCAAACCGCTTTGCTTCGATTCAATCTTGATCTTCGTTAGCTCAAGAAAATCCTTTGCCGAATCGATGCTCACATGTCGCTCGGGATGATGCCATTGATGATGAACTAATCCAAAGCCCGCGCTGCAATCGCTGAACGCCGGCACGAAAATCGGCACGTTTTTTTCAAATGCCGCAAGCACCACTGACTCGCGATTTTTTCCGTGGTCACTCAAATGCCGGCCCATCTCGCGGATAAATTCGCGCGACGAATAGGGACGCGGTTGGAGTTTGTCGGCGATCTCTGAGCAGGTTGAATCACAAACACGCAACTGATCTTCGTCGATGTAAGTATCATAAATGCGATCGATGGCGAGACGCCGCAACACGTCGTCATCCACGTTGATCTGACCTTTGTAATGTTTAAAGCCGAGCGCTTCGAAAAAGTCTTGATCGACAATGATCGCGCCAGTGGAAACGATTGCGTCCACCATGTTGTGCTCGATGAGATCGACAACGATCAGTTTCAGGCCGGCGGAAAAGATCGAGCCGGCCAAGCAAAGAATGATCGCGCAATCTTTGTCGCGCAGCATCACGTCATAGATTTGCGCGGCCCGGCCGAGATCGCGCGCCGAGAATGCCATCTTGCTCATCGCCTCGACGAGTGGCACGACATTGTGTTTTTTGATGTCGATGTGTTCGACGACCTCAACTAGCAAGTCGGATTTTTTCGGTTTCATGATTTTTCCTCCCGATACAACCATTTCATGTAATCTCTCACGCCGTCTTCGAGCGGAAATTGAGGCTGGTAACCAAGTGCGCTGCGAACTTTGTCCAGATCAGCTTCCGTAAAATTTTGGTAATGCGCGTGGGGATTGTCGATGTAATCGGGCGGCAACTTTGTGCCGAGGCATTTGTTCAGGATGTCGACGAGTTCATTAAACGAGCGCGCCTGCCCGCAGCCGAGATTATAGATTCCGCTCTCTTTCGCTTCCAGCGCAAGAATGCTCCCCTCCACGATGTCCTTCACATAAACGAAGTCGCGTTTCTGCTCGCCATGTTTGAAAATGCGAGGACGCTGTCCGGCTTTTATCTGCGTGGCGAGATGATAAACCATGCTCGCCGGGATCCCTTTGTGTGCTTCGCGCGGTCCGTAAACGTTGAAGTAACGCAAACCGATGATGATCCAATCGGGCAACTCGGCGGCGGCGCTAATGGCAATATTGTCCATGATCACTTTGGAGAATGCGTAAATGTTCGCGGGCGCGGCCCCGTTAGATTCGACGCTGGCCTCAGTTGCCGGGCCATAAGTCGATGCCGACGACGCATAAATGATTCGCGTCCTGGTTGAGCGGGCAAAGTTCAAAATTCGGCGGAAACTTTCTACGTTGTCATGCACCTGGACAAATTGGTCGTGTAACGTTGTATCCGTGATCGATGCGAGATGGAAAATTGCGTCGATCTGTTCGTTTCCGAATTGTTTGTGCCAATCGAGTGTTGCGAGGTTTTGGGCGACGAAATCGCCGCGATAGCCCGCGAGATTTTTGAAATCGCCGGAGCGGAAATCGTCGATTACCGTTAGTCGCGCGCCGGGAAATTTTTCCTGCAACGCGAGCGTGAGGTTGGAGCCGATAAAACCGGCGCCGCCGGTGATGATCAGATTAGGAGAAGAATCAATTGAAGACACAGAGAATAGCTAATTGCGGATTGATAAATAAATCTTGAAAGATAAAGCGCAAGCCGCTACTCCTCGATCCAGTTCTTTGCGAGCTTGAAAAAGTGGATCGGCGCAAGAAATCCCGTGCGAATCGGGAGCAGTTGCGCTGCTGTAACTGGATACAACTTCCCATTGGGCCAATCCCCGAACGCTTTCGGGGGTGAAGGCGGGAAGAAGGTGCGTCCGGCCGCTGCCGGACCAGAAACCAGGAGCCAGAATATTTGTCCGGTCTACCTCATTCGTGCCCGCGTGTGCGGTGCGCGAAAAAACTTCTTCGCAAAAAGGAGAATGAGAGTCGTGGACCATGCGGCTCCGCCAAACAAGTCCGCCTCTCAACAAATGGAGGAAACCTTGTTATGTGGAAGCAAAATGGCCGCGGGCTCTGGCTCGCTGGAATTTGGTTAACGATTGCGCCGCTTGTGGGTCGCGGGCAGGAAGCGTCGCCGACGCCGTCGATGGGCGAAGCGGAAGCTGGTGAAGTGATCGTCAGC
>CATPAV010000079.1 GCA_955652245.1 uncultured Candidatus Udaeobacter sp.
GGCCGGCGATGTAGCCATACTGCGGTTTCTGGCCGCCGCTGAAATCATCGAGAGCGATCTCTGGCAGCAATACAACGAACTCGGCGGCATCCAAGACAGCGAGGTACCGGGTGGCAGCGGGAATGACGCTTATACCGACGCCCTTGAGGTACTCGATGGGGATATGCCTCAATACATCCACGACAATACCGACGACGAATTTACCCACTGGCATTTTCTGAACGCCTTTCTCGTTTCGGTCGGTGCACAGCCTGTGAATCTGGACGCCTTCCGGACGCTCCCGAGTAGCAAAGCGACCGGCGCTCAGCGGATCGGCCGGCTGACCAATCTCATGGAGATCAACGTGGACACAAGTTGGTGGCTACGATACCGCAGCGGACATAACCCGGACTTTGGCTTTGTCTTTCCGCAATTTATCAACATCTCTAAGCGCCCGGCAATCCCTCCTTCGGACTTGCCTTCGGGTTCCGATGAGATTCAAGCGATCGCCAATACCGCTGCGTTTCACTTCGCGGCCATCGAACAGGGTGGCTCAAGCCTTTATTCTGCGCTCGGGTTGGGTGTTACCAATCTTACAGTACTCAGGATCCTCTTCGGTATCGGTGGCGTCGAGGTCAATCATTTCGCGATCTGGCATGACAAAGCTGGAAATGCGCCTGCCGTGACCATCCCCGGCACGGGCGGAGTCGCGTTTCCAGACTTGGGGTCATTTAATGGCAACCAAGCGAAGCAGTTAAATCTGATCATGCCGGAACCGTGCACGTTCATCGATTCAACACTGCCAGCCTGCTCCGTCATCCGGCCTTCATCGATTGCAAATGCGGGCGCCGTCCACGCGTTTCATGCTTTTTCGAGCTCAGGCGTTTTTAAAGGACAGTCGCCAGCATTCATCAACTTCATTAGCGGTCTGGCCAATGCTGCGGACGCGGCACGGAGAGGGTTGTAGACCGCCAATGGGCTGTTCAGAGCAGAATCGCAGGGGTTCTTTGCCGTCCTAACCGGATGGGTCACGCAGCGGATGCGGCAAGACACGGCCCTTGAACGCCCCCTTGCTCGCGCCGCTGCAATGGCTGGGAATGGCTAGGTCTGCAGCGTCCTGCCAGCGAGAAGGCATTTTCTACACGTTTCGCGCGGTACGTTTCTCCTTTTGCTTAAAACCGTTTTCGACGAAGTATCCTGTGTTCCGTACCATCACTCGAAATGCACAAGATCAACTCAATCATCATGCATGCGCCAAAGATGTTGATCTTCGAAACAGCAGCGAACCTGGAGCTGTGGCCGGAAATCCTGCCGCATTATCGCTATGTTTGTTATCTGGAACGCGGCCCGAGCCGGAACATTGTCGTGATGGCGGCGACGCGTTCGGGCATTCCCATTTCCTGGACATCCGAACAAGTAATCGATCGCGAGTGCGTCGAAATCCACTTCCACCATTTGAAGGCATTCACCAAAGGAATGCACGTTGTCTGGACATTTCGGGATGCACCGGGCGGTGTGCTGGTTGAAATCATGCACGATCTGGCCTTTCGTGTGAATTTGTTGGCACCGATCGCCGACAAAATTATCGGTGACTTCTTTATTCACAACATTGCGAGCAAAACATTGGGCTGTATGAAGGCATACGTGGAAGCAAGGGCAAACAAGGTCGCTACATGAGCCGACGCCGCGCGGTTATTACCGGTATCGGGCCAATCACTTGTGTCGGACGGGGACGCAAAGATTTTTGGGACGGAATTCTAGCCGAGAAGAGCGGCATCAGTAACATCGCGAGCTTCGATACCAGCGCCTTCCACGTGCGTTGTGGCGGTGAGATTCACGATTGGGATCCCGAGGAATTCTTTATGCCACACCGTTTGAAGCGGCTTGACCGTTATGCGCAGTTTGCCGTCGCATCGACCAAACTCGCGCTCGATGACGCACGCTTCGAATATTCCCGCGAGAATCCCCAGCATCGCGTCGGCGTCAGCTTTGGCACAGCACTTGGCGGTATCTGCAAGGCTGAAGATCAATACATTCGGTTTTTAAAAAAGGGCGCCCGCGGAGTTCAACCCACGCTCGCTGTCCAAGTCTTCGGTGGCTCGGCCCATTCGAACATCGCAATTGAGTTTGGATTTCGCGGGGTCGGCACCACCAATTCGAACAGTTGCGCCAGCGGCACAGTGTCAGTAGGCGAAGCGCTCCGTTACATCCGCGATGATTTTGCCGACGTGATTGTCGCTGGAGGAGCGGAGGCACCTCTCACGACAATCACGATCGGGGCATTCGACATCATTAAGACAATGAGCCGATGGTCGGGCGATCCGCCGCTCGCCTGCCGTCCGTTCGATCATTTACGGGACGGATTTGTCATGGGGGAAGGCGCCACTTCTGTCATTGTTGAAGAGCTGGAACACGCTCGGGCACGCGGCGCGCGCATCTATGCAGAAGTAATGGGATACAGTTTGAACAACGATGCTTTCCACATGACCTCGCCCCTGCCCAGCGGCGAATCGTGCATTCGGGCCATGCGCGACGCGCTCGCGGACGCGCAAGTCGCGCCGGAGCAAATCGATTACATCAACGCCCACGCCAGCTCCACCCAGCTCAACGACAGGGCCGAAACGATCTCGATCAAACAAGTATTCGGCACACATGCCAAACACATTCCGGTAAGTGGGACGAAAGGTTATTATGCGCACCCGCTCGGCGCGACCGGTGCGATTGAAGCGGCACTGTGTGCGCTCGCGTTAGATCAACAATGGGTTCCGCCGACGATTAACTATCAAAATCCAGATCCAGCGTGCGATCTCGATATTGTCCCGAATCATGGTCGCGCCGCCGAATTAAATCATATCATGAGCAACTCGTTTGGATTCGGCGGAATTAATGCCTGCGTTGTCCTTGGGAAAATAACGTAGCGTAAGCGTCCCGCTTGCAACTCAAAACAAGCAAGCCGGAAGCTTGCTCTACTTTAAAAGATCCGGGCGATTTTCGCGCGTGCGTCGCAATGCTTGCGCTTTTCGCCAGGCGGCAATCTCTGCATGATTGCCAGAAAGCAACACATCTGGGACGTTCCATCCGCGAAATTCCGCCGGTCTCGTGTACTGCGGCGCTTCGAGTGAGCCGCTACTGAAACTGTCATCCTCCGCAGATAATTCGTGGCCGAGCACTCCCGGCAATAGCCGCACTGTTGCATCAACCAAGACGACCGCGGCGATTGCGCCGTTCGTGAGGACGTAGTCGCCAATCGAAATCTCAAAATCAACAAGATGTTCGATAACGCGGTGATCGACTCCTTCATAATGGCCACAAATGATGATCAAATGCGATTCGCGCGAAAGTTCCCCAGCTACCTGCTGGTTGAAGCGACGCCCGGCCGGCGACATGAGGATAATTTTCGATTTTTGATTTTCGGTTGTCGATTTGTCGCCGCTCGCCCCGCGTAGTTCTTCGACAGCCGCAAAAATCGGTTCCGGTTTCATCACCATCCCCTGCCCACCGCCAAACGGCGCGTCATCGACAATGTGATGTTTGTCTTTCGTCCAGTCGCGCAGGTTATGAATACGAAGATCTACAATCCCATTTTCCCGGGCACGTTTCATCATGCTTTCGCTCAGCGGCGCGCGACAGATCTCTGGAAATAAAGTGAGGATGTCGATCTGCATGAAGAAGAAAACGTTCAACGTTTCACGTTGAACTTCCAATGTCGAATTGTAGGGCATCTGTATCAGACACCCGCGGCGTTTCACAGAAACGCCCTACAAAAAATGAGCGCGGATTTTACTCTACGATTTCGAGGGCGGCCCGCTGGCCATGGCGGGCAGCGGAACTGGCAAGCAAGGCACGAATTGCATGGATCGTTTGACCATTGCGGCCAATCACCCGCCCGACATCGCTCTGGCGCAGTTGAATTTTGAAGATGGTCGTCTTGCCGCTGGGAATTTCCGAGAGCATCATCTCATCGGGATACTCGACGAGTTGTCGAATGATGAACTCGAGAAATTCCTTCACGGTGTTTGGGACAGATTTTCCTCGACCGGCTGTGACGCCGTTTGCTCCCGTTGCGATGGCGGCGTATTAGCCGTCGCCATTCGTTTATTTTTCTTAATCAAGCTCCGCACGGTGTCCGAGGCCTGAGCGCCGCGCGCGATCCAGTATTCGGCGCGATCCACTTTTAACGTACTATTGTGATCAGGCTTTTTCGGATCGTACGTGCCGATAATCTCGATAAATTTTCCGTCGCGCGGGCTGCGGCTGTCGGCCACGACCACTTTGTAATACGGGCGATTTTTCGCTCCTTCTCTGCGTAATCTTATTGAAACTGCCATATCAAGTTTTCATTCGCGCCATTTGCGCCATCATTTTTTTCATCTTGCCCGCACTCTTCATCATCTTCCGCATCTGACCGAAGCGCCGGAGCAATTCGTTTACCTCTGTGACGGTGTTGCCGCTGCCACGGGCGATACGCTGACGACGCCGCGCATTGAGAATGCCTGGGTGCGTCCGCTCCTCGCTCGTCATCGAAAGCACAATTGCCTCCGTGCGTTTGAGCTGCTTCTCGTCAACTGAGAGACCTTGCACGTTACTCACGCCGGGCAACATGCCAAGAATATTCTCCAGCGGGCCCATCTTTCGCATCATTTTGAACTGCGCCAGGAAATCATTAAAGTCGAATGAGGCGGTGCGCAGCTTTCGCTCCATACGAGCGGCTTCCTCTTCATCAAGCGCCTCGGCAGCTTTTTCGACGAGACTAACCACATCACCCATTCCCAGAATTCGACCGGCGAGCCGTTCGGGAATGAAAAGCTCAAACTGATCGAGTTTCTCGCCGGTGCCGGCAAATTTGATTGGCCGACGCGTCACTTCCCGCATGGACAACGCCGCTCCGCCGCGCGCGTCGCCATCGAGCTTTGTCAAAATAATCCCAGTGATCTCCAAAGCGTCATCGAAATGGGTGGCGACGCTGACCGCTTGCTGCCCGGTTGCTGCATCGACGACGAGCAAAATTTCCTGCGGGTGCAAAAATGCTTTGAGTTCTTTCAGTTCCTGAATCAGCGCCTCATCGATTTCCTGCCGCCCGGCGGTGTCGAAGATGTCGATGTTCGCTTCCTGTTGATCTTGCCATTCGAGCGCAGCCGCAGCGGCGCGCTGAACATCTTTCTCGCCCCGATTCGGAGCGTAAACCGGAACATCAATTTGTTTTCCCAGTGTGGCGAGTTGCTCAATCGCCGCCGGCCGTTGCAAATCGCATGCCATTAAGGCGGGTGCATGACCCTGCTTTTTCAAAAAGAGCGCCAGCTTGGCGGATGAAGTAGTTTTGCCGGAGCCATTGAGTCCAATGAGCAAAATGCGGCCCGGTTTTTCAAGATTAAGTGGCGCAGCATCGCCTCCGAGCAACGCGGTTAGCTCATCGTAGAATATTTTTACGATCTGCTGGCCGGGCGTGATGCTGCGAAGGACGGCTTCACCGAGCGCTTTTTCTCTCACGCGGGCAATGAACTTCTTGGCGACTTGAAAATCGACGTCAGCCTCCAGTAAAGCCAGACGGATCTCACGCAACGCAGCGTCGATATTCGATTCGCTGATCGTGCCGTGGCCACGCAGCTCTTTGAAAATGCCCTGTAGTCTATCGCCGAGTTGCGAAAACATTGGTCAGACCTCGTAGCGCGCCCGCACAAATTCTGGGAGGTGCGTGCCCCCAAAATCATTATTGCATCAGCGTTTTTTTGGGGTCGCCGAAACGCTCGAGGCGGGCGCCGGAGCAGCGGCCGCAGTCGAGTCGATGCCGAAAGTCCAGTGCGCCTCGACTTTTTTGCCTTCCGATTTCGCGCTGACAATTACGGTGCACGCGTTCTGACGCAATTTTTGCGTCACTTGATAGGAGGCTGTGCCGGTTTTCGGATCGTAACTCACGGGAACCACCCCGAGTCCGCTTACGCGCATTTGCACGCTGCCGGGCTCGATTGCGCCGATGCGGCTGAGGTTCGCTTTGATGAGCGGGAGCGCGGTGTGCACCGTTTCGCCATCCGCTGGTTGGGTCGAGAGGTTAGCCGCGCCGACTTCGGCAACCGCGGCTGCGCCGCCGCTGGATGTCCCGATCATTTTGACTGCGTCAGTGAATACTTTCGGCTTGTTCGCCTCAATCGCGTACCGACCAAGCGAATCGAGTGGGGAGGTAAAGGTGATAGGCTGACCGTAAACGGTAAACATCGCTTCGTAACCGGCATTTCGCGCAATTTCTTTGACGTGCTCGTTATAACTGCCGAAGGGCACGGCGAAACAATTCACTTTGATCCCAAGCCTCTGCTCAAGGAGCTGTTTGGAGCCGACCACTTCGTTTTGGACCCATTGCTCGTATGGGGGCCCGGTCAATTTCGTTCTCGTCCTCTTCCCGCCGGGGGCAGCCAGCATTATGATATGCCCTTCACGCAAATCTTGATGCGTCGCGGAGTGGGCCTGGATATCAACTCCGTTATCACGCATGTCGGCCAGCGGTTCCCATGTGATCGCCTCCC
>CATPAV010000080.1 GCA_955652245.1 uncultured Candidatus Udaeobacter sp.
CCCTCCACTCATTGCCTGTAAAAACATAGGTACCCCAGATGCTCGCGTTCCATTCGTTGTCCGCATACCACCCAGGGCAAGGCGGTACAGCCACGGGCTTCATTTCTTTGCCTGAGTACTCTGAGCCGGCAAAGGCGACGGAGGCGATCGCTGCGATGCAGAAGAAGCTCAACGTTAGTTTCTTTAGCTTGTTCCAGCTGGATTGGGTCTTCACGCCGCTTTGCTTTTTTTTACCAACTGAGACGAGCCAACACAAGCAAAAGCTGATCCCTGGGTTGGCGGAGAAACATCAGACAGTCAATTATGCGCCGTGATCGCGCTTCGCAACCGGCTCTGCGACGCTACGGCGTGGCGAGCAGCGAAGCAGCTACCGCGGATCATTTCCCGTTCCATCGCCGCTCGTGATCGAGCAGCCATTTCTTTCGCCATAATCCGCCGCCATAACCGCACAGCGTGCCGTCTGCGCGAATGACGCGGTGGCACGGAATCACGATGCAAATCATGTTCGTGCCGTTTGCACGACCGACGGCGCGACGCGCGTTTTCATCTCCGAGGCATTTCGCCATCCACGAGTAGGAGCGCGTTTCGCCCACTGGGATAGAACGCAAAATTTCCCAGGCCCGCAGTTGAAAATCTGATCCGACCGGCGCCAACGGGACGTCGAACTCCAGTTTCCTGCCAGAAAAATAATCGGCCAGTTGCGAACGGATCGCCTCCAAATGCGGATGCTCGCCCGGCACGACATTTGTCCCCAAACGTTTTCGTAAGATCGACAATTCCGTTTCCAAAGCACGCCGGTCGGCGAATTCAAGGAGGCGCAATCCCTCATCGTCAGCTACGGCAATCATCCCCCAAAGCGGCGTTTCGATTCGCTCCGCGAACATCGGAGGTCGCGTTCTGGCAGTTGTGGGTGGTTCACCAAAAATCTTCGTAAAGGCTTCGCGAAAACCGCTCGCCGATTCGAAACCGCTGCCGTTTTTCGCTTGATCCACGCGACCGCCCCGTCGCACTTCGCGCAGCGCAACACCCAGCCGGCGCGCGCGATGGTAGGCCTGAAATGTCATTCCATAATGTCTTTTGAATTGGCGTCGCGCCGTGGATGGATCGATCGCCATCGCCGCGAGCTCTTTATCCGTCAGCCGTCCACCGGGGGCGCGTTCGACTTCCGCGCGCAACCGCTCGATCAATTGCGGCGGGCGTTTGTCCGGATCCATAGGATGACAGCGCAAACAAGGACGATAGCCCCCATTCAAAGCCTCACTCGGCGTCGCAAAAAAATCGACATTCTCACGTGCCGGCTTTTTTGCCGTGCACGTTGGCCGGCAGAAAATTCCTGTCGTGCGCACGCCGACAAAAAAAATGCCTTCAAAACTCGAGTCGCGATTCACCAACGCGCGATACATCGTTTCGGATGGAGGAAGAAGTTCGAGTGCTTTCATATCCGTTCGATCCGGAACGTGTAACAACCGCGGTCTGCACTGCGTGCATCCACAAATGCGGCCTGGGGATTTTGCAGCAGCGTTTCAATGACCGCCTCCGGTTCGCCTCCATTTACTGGTTTGGCATCAATCATGTCGTATTTTGAATTATAAGCGCGGAAGACGCGGCCGCTGCGAAAATCCGACGGATATTCGCCTGTTGCTGCGTAGCGTTCGCACGGTTGTTCGTGAACGAAAATCGGCCCTGTCTCAGAATACGGATGACCCGGCGGAATTGCCGCAAAGGGAAACAAGATCATCCGCTCGCCCGGCTTCGCCCATCGCAGGCAATGGCGACAGGGATATCCTCGCGGCGAATCGACTGCGACTGCTCGATGATCCGACGTGCCGCTTTTAGCCGTGCGCCGCGCCGCTTCCGCGACTTCAGTTTTCAGCGGAATCACTCTAAAATTGGAAGTTCTCATGACCCAACGTATCTCCCGCCATCGAACCGCGCATCGACGAAATTCAGGCGGCGAATTTGCGCGCCTACCAGCGATGATACGCCGGATGACCTTCTTTGACCGCGACGAAAATGCCGCGACAGGTCGCGCAAACTTTTCCGCCGGCGGTCAATGTTCCCTCAACAGTCGCGCGATCGTCCGTTAGATTGACAACTTTTGCGGAGAGGAAGACCGCGTCGCTCGTCGGGGCGGGCCGCAGGAATTTGATGCTATACTCCGAGGTGACCGTGCATGGTGGGCGATCCGCTCCCACGCGTTTCATCAACGCAAAGGCGCCCGTCCAGTTGCAATGGCAATCGAGTAATGTGCAGATCACGCCGCCATTCAACGCCCCGGAAAAAGCCTCATACTTTTTCTCGGGTTTCCACTCCGCGATCAGATCGCCATTTTTCGGGAAACTGCGAATATGCAGACCGTCCGGATTCGTCGGCCCGCATCCCCAGCATGAACTGCGCGGGGCGTATTGCTCCTGGAGCGAGAGATTCTTCATGTTGTCAGCCGATCATAGCAGCAAAGCCACTCATCATGAGCGCCTGCGGCGCTTTCTCTCCAGCATCGCGCGCGGCGCGCACGATCCATCTCACTGCGTCACGCGCTGTTCCGTTGATAGCGTGCCGGGATACGGCCGCATCTTCGGTCCGATGTAGAGGGAGCGCGGGCGGATCAAACGATTGTTGTCGTGCTGTTCGGTCACGTGCGCGCACCAGCCGGCCACACGGGACGCAGCAAAGATTGGCGTGTTTAGTTCAGGCGGGAAGCCCAGCATCCAAAGTACTGGCGCAGCGTAAAGATCGACATTCGCGCACAAATGTTTTTCGCGTTCCATTGCCTCTTCAAGTTTCTCGCAAATTGAGATCCATTGCTCCTTGCCGGTCCGTTTCCCGAGATCGCGGCCGATTTCGCGCATCACCGGCACCCGCGAGTCTCCCTTTTTATAAACCCGATGCCCGAAGCCCATGACCTTTTCTTTGGCATCGAGCCTCTTTTTCAGCCAGGCCTCGGCCCGATCCGGTGTGCCGATTTCCTCGAGCATTTTCATCGACTCTTCATTCGCGCCACCGTGCAATGGCCCTTTCAGCGTCGCGCACGCCGATGTGACTGCCGCATAAATACCCGCCAGCGTCGACGCCGTCACCCGCGCCGCAAAGGTCGAGGCGTTGAATTCGTGGTCTGCGTAGAGAACAAAAATCGTGTCGAGCATTCGCGTTTGCCATGTTTGCGGCATGGCCCCTGTTAATTTGTAAAAAAAGTTTCCAGCGTGCGTGAGGTCCGATTTTTCCGGTAGCGCATCGTCGCCATGCGAGATTCGCCAGCCGTCAGTGATCAAGGTGGACACGCGCGCTATTAACCGGATCGACTTGCGAATGTTGGCCGCGTGCGAGTTGTCGCCCAAGTCGCTGTCGAAGGCGCTCAACATCGATACGCCCGTGCGCAACATATCCATTGGATGAGCCGAACGCGGCATGAGTCGCAACATTTGCACCACCGGCCCAGGCAAGTCCCGTTCCGCCGCAACTTGTTGTCTGAACTGCGCAAGCTGTTTCATATCCGGCAGCTCTCCGTTGAGCAGCAAGTAAGCGACTTCCTCAAAGCTGGCCTGCTGCGCCATTTCGTGAATGTCGTAGCCGCGATACATTAACCCGGCATTGGGATCGACCCAGCAGATCGCCGTTTCGCCCGCGATCACGCCCGCCAGGCCTGGGCTGTA
>CATPAV010000081.1 GCA_955652245.1 uncultured Candidatus Udaeobacter sp.
TCAGCGAAGCAAAATTGCGTGTCATCGGTTCCGGCGGTCTGCGCTCGCTTTTTGAACAAGCCGCGAGAAAGGCGGCGTCGCTCCCCAGGAAGCCGTTCAAGGAAAATTGGCCGTATCTTCAGACGATGCTGCGGCTGGTCCGCGCGTACGAGCGCGGTGAATACCACCAGGTTTCGAATGATGCTCTTATGTGGATCGTAGCTGGTCTCAATTATTTGGTTGACCCGTTTGATTTAATTCCCGACAAGACCCCGTTCCTTGGCTTTGTCGATGACGCGACGGTGATCGAATTTGTGGCCGCTAAAACCCGGCAAACGCTGGACGATTTCATGACTTGGGAGACAACGCGAGCATAACGAGCAAGGTTTCGCTCTCGCGCTTTGCCAATGCGACGCTACTTTCCCGAGTTTGGCGATGCCGACGGTAGGCTGCTTAATGTTCTTCGGGAGTTCACAGCTCGCGAGAAAATTTCCATTCCGGCGTCAACCGTTGCAGTGCCGGAGATTGCGCATTATGAACCGCTCGCCCAGTACCTCGCGACGAAGCCTTAGTCATATTTCGTTTATTTTGCCGTGAATGGAAATGTTGAAACTCGCGCCAAGCGAAGCCTTTTCGCACAGCTTGACGATCTGAGGGAAACAATGGCTCAACTTCGAGAGTTGCTCGAACGGAGGTATATTCATCCAGCCTTTCGTAAGAAAAAACACGGTCAATTTTGATTGCAACCAAGCTTGTTTCTCATGAACGCTTCTTGATATCTTTGCATCTCCCGAAATGATTATCCAATCTCGTTCTTCGCTAAGTTTTTTAAACCAATCTTCATCCGGAGTGTCTGGCAAAAACTTTTCCTGCAGATGAACGATCTCATGCTCAGGATGAACCGCGGCATGTAATGCCCGCGCGATTCGTGGCGCGATACAGTTGTCTAGGAAAAACCTCACGCAGCTTTGGCGTGACCGAGGGAATCCTCAAATTCGATTGCGTCGACCACTGAGCTCTTGGTGACGTCGTACCAAAAGACAATCTCATCGATGGAGTTGGTCGCTTTAACGGCGCTCGACAAGATTGCCGTTGGCACTCCTCGATCGGCAATTATTGGTTGCCCGAAAGCACGCCGAGGATCGACGACAACGGATCGATCATCGCCTAATGGCCACCAGCGTTCCAGAATACGGTCTTGAGAAAACTGCAAGTCTTTGAAGAAGGGATATGTGATCGCATCAAAAACCGCCTGACTGTTAATTATTTCGAGAATTATGGGTTCATCCGATTCCGGACCGATATCTACGAAGATGCCCCGGCCGTCTGTTGCGAATCGCTGAGTACAAAACGGATGATTGCTGTGAAAAAGTTCTGAGCCACGACGTTCAGCTTCGCGAAGCGTTTTCCAACTAACTCCAGACCGTAGGAAAGCGTCGACAACCCGAATCTCCATCAAATCGAGAAACCCTAGAGCCAATGCGCCGTCGACTGGCTGAAGCTGACCTCGCCAAACTGGAGGCGAAACATGTTCGCGCTCGCCGGAAAAAAACTTATATCCCTTAAGCCAGCGACGAATTCGTGGGGAGGCGACTCGCGTGAGTCTGGACGCCTCTGGGACCGTGTAAATCCCGGTGTTGAACGGAATGATCACAACGTGTTCCACGCTAATAACTGCTGAAGACAGCGATTGTAAAGGCTGCACGTCTCATACCAAAAGCAGCGCGGGGTTTTCCAGGAGGTGCCGCAGTTCTTTTAGATATTCCGCGCCGAGCGCGCCGTCGATGACGCGATGATCGCAGCTCATCCCGATGTTCATCCGATGGCCGACGACAATTTGGTCGCAATCGTCAACCACGGCGGTCTTTGTGATCAACCCAACCGATAAAATAAAGCCCTGCGGCGGATTGATAATTGCGAAAAAGCTGTCGATCCCCATGCCGCCGAGATTCGAGACGGTAAATGTGCCGCCTTGAAATTCTTCCGGCTTCATTCGCTTGTTGCGCGCGCGGTGAGCCAAATCCTTCGCGAGTTCGCTGATTTCACGCAGCGATTTGTTTTGCGCGGCGCGAATCACCGGCGTCAACAATCCATCTTCAATCGCGACGGCGATGCCAAGATCGACATCGGCATATTGGACGATCGTGTCGCCATCGAATGATGCATTCACGCGCGGGACTTTCACCGCGGCCTGCACTGCGGCTTTCAAAACGAAATCGTTTACCGTGATCTTCGCTGTCTCCGCGTCCTCGCCGGCGGATTTCAATTCCTCACGCGCGGCCATGAGCGGGCCGGCATCGATGTCGATGTTGAGATAGAAATGCGGAACCGGGCCGAGACTTTCGACGAGGCGCTGAGCGATGATCTTGCGCATGCCGGAGAGTTGAATGCGCGCGCCTTCGCCGGCTTTCACTGTCGGTTCCGGTTTTGCGACGGCAGCTGGTTTTTGCGGCGCACTCGTCGTTTTTGATTTTGCTGCAGCGCGCACGTCGGTTTCGGTCACACGTCCTTCCGGCCCGGTACCGTTCACACTGGAAAGATCGACACCTAATTCGGCCGCAATTCGGCGCGCGACCGGGGAAGCTTTCACGCGCGCTTCTTCTCCGTTGTCGATTCTCGGCGCGGGCTTTTCAGCCTTAGCTTCCGGTTTTTTGTCGATCTTTTTCTCTTCCCTCTTCTCGGCCGTCGGTTCTTTCTCTTCTCTTTCCTCTGGCTTCTTCTTTTCTTCCTTCTCCTCAGGCTCTTTTTCTTTCGCCTTGGCTTCCTCAGGCTTTTTCTCCTCTTTTTTCGCCGGAGCTTCTTCCTTGGGCGCTTCTTCGTCTTCACCGCCGATGAACGCAATTTTGTCGCCGACGTTTACCTTGCCACCTTCTTCGACATAAATCTCAGTGAGCATTCCATCTTCGGGCGCCTCCCATTCCATCGTCGCCTTATCGGTCTCAATTTCGGCGAGCACTTCACCGGCCGAAACCTTGTCACCTTTCTTTTTTTTCCAAGCAACGAGCGTTCCCTCCGTCATCGTGTCGCTCAGTTTGGGCATCTGGATTTCAGGCATGGTGGAACCAAAGGTTAAAATGTTAAAAGAGTTACAACGTTACAACCGGACTCCCTTTTTAACTTTGTAACATTTCTAACTCTTTTAACTTCCTTCATGCGTAGCAAACTTTTTTCACCGCGGCTATCACCTTGTCGGCGTTTGGCAGAACAGCTTTCTCAAGGCGTTCGTTGTACGGCATCGGCACATCTTCCTGTGATACGCGAATGATTGGCGCATCGAGCTCATCGAAGATATTTTGTTGAATTCGATAGCAAACCTCAGCCCCAACTCCGCAGAATGGACAGTCCTGTTCTACAATCACCACGCGATGTGTCTTGGCGACCGAATCGAAAATCGCCTTCTCATCCAGCGGCTTGATCGAGCGAAGATCGACAATTTCGGCGGAAATATCTTCGTCTTCCAACTTCTGGGCCGTCGCTAGCGCGAGTGGAACGGTCTGCGAATAGCAGATGATTGAGACATCGCTGCCTTCGCGTTTTACCTCTGCTTGCCCAAGCGGGATGAGAAGTTCCTCATCCGGAGGCTCGACCATTCCTTTCGAGCTATAAAGAAGTTCCGCTTCCAAGACGAGCACCGGATTGTTGTCGCGCACGGCGGTTTTCAGCAGACCTTTCGCGTCACGCGGCGTCGCCGGAGTGCACACTTTTAATCCGGGCGCATTGGCATACAGAGGTTCCGTGGCGTGCGAATGGGTCGCGCCGAGTTGATGCGCCGGCCCATTCGGACCGCGAAACGTGATCGGGATATTGAATTGCCCGCCCGACATCGTGAACATATTTGGCGCGTTGTTCACGACCTGATCGAAGGCGACCAGGGAAAAGCTAAACGTCATAAATTCAATAATCGGTCGCAAACCAACCATCGCTGCTCCCACACCGAGACCCGCGAATCCGTTTTCACTGATTGGGGTATCGATGATGCGTCTTGGCCCGAAGCGATCGAGCAACCCTTGGCTCACTTTGTAAGCGCCATTGTATTCCGCGACTTCTTCGCCCATGAGAAAGACGTTGGGGTCGCGCTCAAGTTCCTCCGCGAGCGCTTCGTTGAGCGCCTGACGATACGTAATTTCTCTCACGGTTTTGTTCCGTTGGCGTAAGTGTAATCGTAAAGCTTGTCGAGTTGCGGCTGCGGACTTTTCTCGGCGAACTTCACGCTGGCGAGCACTGTCTCTTTGGCCTTTTTGTCGAGCTGATCGAATTGTTCATTGGTCAAGTTGCCTTCACGCGTGAGCTGCGCCCGCAAACGCGTAATCGGATCATCAAGCCGATATTTCTCCAGCTCCTGTTTCGTCCGATAACTTGCCGGGTCGGACATCGAATGACCGCGATAGCGGTAAGTGCGAACTTCAACGAACGTCGGATGCGGCTCTTTGCGGATGGAACTCACAATCTCGGCGATTTTGTCGCGCACTTCTCGGAAGTTCATTCCATCGACAATTTCTCCGGGGATATCGTAGCCCTCCGCCCGATCGACAATCTGTTTAAGCGATGTCGATCTTTTCACCGAGGTGCCCATGGCGAATAGGTTGTTTTCGCAAATGAAGACGATCGGCAACTTGAAAAGCGCGGCGAGATTCAAAGCTTCGTGGAAAGCGCCCTGGTTAATCGCCCCGTCGCCGAAGAAGCAGAGCGTCACACGATCTTCGTCCCGGTATTTGATTGCAAAGGCCAGTCCCACGGCCAGTGGCACATGGGCGGCGACAATAGCATGACCGCCGTACATATGGTTTTGACGGTTGAAAAAATGCATTGAGCCGCCCAAGCCTCGCGAACAGCCGGTTTCCTTCCCAAAAAGCTCTGCCATGCATGCATCAGCGCTCGTGCCGCGGGCCAGAGCATGCGCGTGATCGCGATAAGCCGTGATGATGTAATCGTCGTCGCGCACGGCCGCGACCGCGCCGGCCACAACCGCTTCCTGGCCAATGTAAAGATGACAAAACCCTCCGATTTTCTGCGCTTGATACTGCTGGCTGGCGCGTTCCTCAAAACGCCGGATCAACAACATCAGCGAGAGCATCTCGACTTCGTCGCGCTGCTCTACCGGCTGCATGGAGGTCACGCCGTGCGCGGAACCGCGGCGGCGGCACGCGAGCGCTCAGTGCTTCGGCCGAGGTTCATGCAAAGGATAAAAAATAAAGTAAAAACGAGATCGCTCAGGAGTGAGTTGCGGAAAAACATCCAGCTCGGGGTCGCGCTGTAATTAGGCAATCCAATCGTGAGCGCCTGAATCAGACCTCCAAAATTTTTCACGTACCCTGGATCGCTCAACCACGAAAACGCGTTCGTGATTCCGTAAAAAATTGTCGATCCAATAATTGAAGCGGGCAGGAGCGTTTTCAGCGACGCGCGATTCTGCAAGAGAAGTCCAATCCATCCGACCAAAGCGAGCGCTGCATATCGGCAGAGAATTTGCGGATCCAGCAACGGGGCGCCGTAGCGAAAATTAAGAACTGCGTCAGAAATAAAAAGTGTAAGAAGCGGCACCGTGAATTTGTATTTTTGGGGGAAGTACGCCGCGCTGCAGAGCGCAATGGCCGCGAGCGGCGCGAAATTAGAAAGCCAGCTGGCGCCGGAGTGAATCAACAGACCGGTCGTCACCCGATAAGCGACAGCGGACAAGACGAGAAGAAGAGCCGGAATCATTCGCAAGAATCTAGCCGTCTCGCGACAGATGCAAAGGCGATTTGCTCCGAACGGGGCGGACCACGCTGCGAGATCAACAATCGACTCTAAAACTACTTCGCAGATGCGGCCGCGAGTGCTTTGTTGAGTCGCGCTTTACGGCGATTAGCGGCATTTCGATGAATGATGCCCCGTTTTGCAGCCTTATCGATTGCCGAAATGACGCCGCGTATTCCATCCAAGTTGGACACTTCCGAGGAACGCGCCTGCTTCTGCATCGTGCGCAGACGTGTCACAACACTGCGATTGCGGAGCGATCGCTTCAATGTTTGGCGTGCGCGCTTGGCGGCTGATTTTGTATTGGCCATTGCTTAACCAGAAAATTGTGGACGTGGAGGCTCGCGGTCGCAATCGCGATTGTCAAGAGCGACCCGCGCGGCGTCACATTCGGATGCGAAAATCGACAATGAGTGCGCGACTTAACTCTATGCGCGCGGATTCTTGTTTTGCGCAATCGTCGCGCCATTGTTCAGCGCCGGCGTCGCTTTATCTGTTGGGCGAGCCTGGCGCTTTTGCCGCTCTGCAGCGAGCGCTCCCGCCATTCGCATCTGCTCGACCGTGAGCGAAGCGGAATCCGATTTCGTTCCAAGCGGATCCTGGACTGTCGTTTTTTCCAGTTCCGCGACTAGCGTATTACTCGGTGGCAACGGAGTCGCCTTTGGCACTTTGGGCAAACGATCCGGAACAATTTGCACGATAGCCCCGAGCGAAAGCTGGTTATAAAGAGCGGTGATGTCGCTCGATTTCATCCGGATGCAACCGTAGCTGGCGGGCCGGCCGATTGTCTTTTCCTGCGGCGTACCGTGGATGTAAATGCAGCGCTGAAAGGCGTGGACGTTTTGCGCTTCAAGTCCACGCAGCCAAATAATGCGCGTAATCACGGGATCGCGACCAGGTGCGTTTGGCGCGAGGATTTCACCGGTGAACCGGCGGCTGTGAAACACGGCGCCGATCGGTGCGTGGTCGCCAATTTTTTGCGCAACGGCAAAATAGCCGAGAGGAGTAGTCATTCGTCCCCAATAATCGCCCAGCCCGAACATCGAAGTGGAAACAGGATAAGTTGCGACCTTGCCGCCATTTTGCAGAAGCATCAGCTTCTGATCGCGGACGCTGATAACAAGCCGCGTTGAAGGGTCGGCTTGCGTAGCGAAAAGCGCAGGAGCAACCGAAATCAGACTGAAAATTACAGCCAATGGGCGAAGCATGGGCACCTTCTTACTCGACAATTTGAATTTTGTCACGCGGGAATTACGGTAGCCGCCCGCGAGCTGCCAAAACCGATCTTTGGCCAGCGGGTTGCCAGGGAAGAGAGACAGACATAAAGAAAACCGGCCTGAAACATGAGCAGGAAGGGTATCGAAATGAACTGTCCATGGATAATTGCGAACCAAAGGAAGTAAGTGAAATAAATCGCGAAAGCCAACTCTGCCAGCGGCAGCGCCGATTTGAGCGGTC
Source organism: uncultured Candidatus Udaeobacter sp. (assembly GCA_955652245.1). Taxonomy (GTDB): domain Bacteria; phylum Verrucomicrobiota; class Verrucomicrobiia; order Chthoniobacterales; family UBA10450; genus Udaeobacter. The sequence goes on from CATPAV010000081.1 coordinate 7,174, forward strand.
TGTATTTGCAGCTTCGCCACGGTTGTGATTTGCGTTCGATGCCGTACTTGGGCGTACGCGTGAAATCGGATTTGTGATTGAAGAGCGCTTCCAGCACGGCGCGCGCATTGTTGAGCGAAAGACCGACGCCGAGCGCGAGCAAACATGGCAGAAAAAGAATCTCTTTCATCCATGTGCGTGGATGCAGCTCGCGTTGGGCGCAAAAATAAAAGACGGCGACCGATCCCGATGCCGCGATAAAGATCGGGACATCGATTAACAGCGTCCGCAGCCAGCCGCCGTGGGGAGCCCCGGTAGAGGGATGCAGGAGAATGCACAAAAACGCCAACAGCAAGTAGGCGAAGTTCGACATCAAATGACATGTAGCCTCAAGTTTGATCGGAAGCGGCAGCCGGCTCCGCCAAATCGTGGGCAATAATTTTTTGCAGGTTTGGATGGATCCCTTTGTCCAGCGATGTTGCTGAGACTTGAATCCGTTCATGTCCACTGGAAGCTCAGCGGGAGTCACAACATCGGACAAAAAAATAAATTTCCAGCCCCCGAGCTGAGCACGATAGCTAAGATCGAGATCTTCGGTAAGCGTGTCATGCTGCCAACCTCCGCCTCCTTCAATACATGTGCGCCGCCAGAGTCCGGCGGTTCCATTGAAATTGAAAAAACGACCACTCCGGCTCCGCGCAGTTTGCTCGAGCAAAAGGTGCCCATCGAGAAAGATCGCCTGCATGCGCGTGAGAAGTGAATAACCGCGATTCAAATGCCCCCATCTGGTCTGGATCATTCCTATTTTCGGATCGGTGAAGAAATGGATCGTGCGTTTTAGTAAATCTGGTTCTGGAACAAAATCGGCATCAAGAATACAGACGAATTCGCCTTCCGCGGCCTCGAGTCCCGCGGCCAGCGCGCCCGCCTTGAAACCAGTACGGTCAATACGATGAATGCGTTGAACATTGAAGCCATCCCGGCGTAATTCGTCCGCGCAGGAGGAGACAATCTCACGCGTGTCATCGGTCGAATCATCGAGCACCTGGATCTGGAGAAGCTCCCTCGGATAATCCAACTCGCTGACCGAGCGAAGCAAGCGCTCGACCACATAAATTTCGTTGAAGATCGGCAACTGCACCGTCACTTTCGGCAGTTGTTCAAAGTGTCGGGCCGGGACCGGTTCGCGCTTCCTGTTTTTAAGAAAGAGATAAATGATGAAGTAACGATGGACGCCATAAGCCGAAAGACCGATGAGCACACTCAGATAGCAGACCGTCCAGATAATGTGTCCGAGGCTTCCTTGCATGGGAGTTTCCGCCGCTGCCAGTGGTTAAGGCAGCAAGGGCGACATGATGCCGCTTCCAGCGTATGCGTCAAATCAAAAATCGAACCTTTGCCTCTGAAAACCGCGATCGCAACGGCACTGAGAACGAGAGCCCGATACGCGCGCCGAATTCAGTGTTTGTTGTCGATTTTCTTTATCCGGTGGGCCACCGGCCTGACAACGCCGCTAAACGGGCAAGAGGAACCGCTGACCGAACAGGGATACGAACGCGAGGAATTGGGCGTTAACCCTTATACCGCGCCGTCGATTGCACGCATTTTTCAGCAGCTCGATGATCTGAGACCGCTGCCTTTCGAGCAACTGCAGCGAGAGTTTCCCAAAGTGAGTCCTCCCGGCCGCGAGCAAAAGGGTCTGATCTTTGGAGGACTGATCGCCGATGGATTTCTGGTTGTCGAAGCGGAGAGGAAAAATGCGGTCGATAATCTGGGGCGTGTCTTAATGAGAGAGGCTCGCGGCCTCGGCGTGGCAGATCGGGTTATTCGCCATAGCGCGAGCCTCACCGAATTGGGCCGCCGTGGCGCTTGGCAGGCGGTACGCAAAGAACTGATCGCGACGCAGGCTGATGTTGAGCAGGCGATGATCGAGCTGCGCGACCAAAAAATGGCGCATTTGATCAGCCTCGGCGGCTGGTTGCGAGGACTGGAGATCAGCGCGGGAGCAATTGAATTGGATTTTTCAGCGCAACGGGCAAAGATCCTGGCACAAGAGGATTTGGTCGATTACTTCACGGGCGAATTAAAGACATCGCCGCCGACGGTGACGCACACTCCGCTCTTTGAAAAGATTCGCGCGGGGGTAAACGCCATTCGCGTTTCTTTAAACAAAGCAAGAGCGGATGGCTTGAAACGAGCAGACGTGAAATCGATTCATGAGCAAGCGCGCGAGGTAAACGCCGCGATTCGTCAAATCGACTAAGCGAAACTGCGGTGGACATTCGCCTTGCCTGAGGCGGCAACCAGGTTAATTGGTGATAGGCCGATTTTTCGCAGTCAACGCGATGCAATTTCGAGGGAAACAGAAAGCGAATCGCTTCCAACGCTTGAAGATCGTCTTTCCGATCCTTTTGGCGGGATGGATTCCCTCCATCTTAACGCTCATCGTTTCCTACACGATTCTTCGCGATACTCTGGAATCAAGAATCCTGCGCGATCGGCAGACCTTCGTTCAATTGGTTGGGCATATTGTCGGCGATGATCTCAGCCGGACCCACGATATCGTTGACTACTATCAGACGCTGCCAGAGATCGCTAAAATCTTCAGGGCGCCGAATTCGCAGGGGATTGCCCAACAATGGCTCAACGCAGGGTTTTATTCGCATCCGCGGATTGACGGGATGTTTGTCACGACTGCTGATGGCCGATTGATTGCATCGGTGCCTTACGATCCGAACTTGATCGGCAAAGATTGGGATTCCGGTCTTTGGCGGGAACAAGCAAACGCTTCGAACGAAGCATTTATCTCGCCGGTTCATCCCCGCTTGCCCGATAAGCGGATGGTGACCGATATAGTGGGCGCGGTACGGGCGCCAGATCGGACGATTCTCGGTTACGTCGGCGTTGCCGTTTTGGCGGAAAGAATCGGGCGCCGTTTGTCCACGATTGAGTTCAGCGACCACTTCCTTTTTGAAGTGCTCGATCAAAATGGCGCCGCACTCTTTGCGAGTGATTTCCAACAGAATCCAAACGCTGTTTCGCCAGAGCGCGGAGTTCTGATCAAGGAGATCCGTGAGAACAAGAGCGGGCATTTTGAGCGGCACGGCAATCTCTATTCTTTCAGTCCGATCGAATCGACCGGGTGGGTGGCGGTGGTGGAGCAGCCAAAAACGGTAGCGTACAAACCCGTTCATGACCTTCTCGGACGGATGACTGTCCTCACGGCCTGGTTGATCGTACTTACCGGGATTTTCGCATGGCTCGGCAGCAAGTTTTATCAACGCGAAGCCGAAGCCACCCGGCGCATCGAGCGCGAAGTGATGTTCAACGAAAAAATCCTGGCAAACATGCCCAGCGGCATCGCTTTTGTCGATCCGACCTCCCGGCGTTTCCTCCAGGCGAACGAGGCGTTCATGCAAATGGCGCAACGCTTTGGTGAAGTGCCGGCCGGTTGCGACATCACCGAAGCCGCTTACGACAATGTCAAGATTGCTCCGCCGGAAGCGATCGAAAAAGTGCTTTCGTTTGGCACCCCATTTCAACTGATCGAGGCGCCTCTAAAAGACAAAGCCGGCATGACGCACTTTGTAAATGTTCACCTGCTCCGGCTGCAAGGTCCGCAACAAACGGTTCAGGGTGTCCTTTATCTGGTCGAAGATAAGACGCGCGACGTCACGCTGCGCCAGGAACTCATTGGCGCAAATGCGGCAAAAGATCAGTTCCTCGCGCTGCTCTCTCACGAATTGCGCAATCCACTTTCGCCTGTGATAGCGATGGTGGGCGAATTGGAAGCAAGCGTGCCAGATTCGCCTTCGGTTCGAGAGGCGCTCGAAGTCATCCGGCGAAACGTCGAACTGGAAGCGCGATTGATCGACGATTTGCTCGATGTTACGCGGATCGCAAAAGGCAAACTGCAGCTAAGTTTTGAAATTATTTGCGTCAATCAAATACTCCATCGCGCTTACGAAATTTGCCGCGAAGAAATCGCTGCCAAAAATCTTCAAGTGGAATTTCGACTCCTCGCTTCTCATACGCATGTGGAAGGTGATCCCGCGCGTTTGCAACAGGTGTTTTGGAACTTGATCAAGAACAGCGTGAAGTTCACTCCGGAAAAGGGCCGTATAATTCTCGAAACTGTTAATCCTGCGCCGGAGGAGATTGAAATCCGAATCACCGATAGTGGCATCGGGATCGAGCCAGAAAAGATCAGCAAAATCTTCAACGCTTTCGAGCAGGGACAGACCTCGATTACTCGCCGTTTCGGAGGTCTCGGCCTCGGTCTTGCCATTTCGAAGGCGTTGATCGATGCGCATGGCGGAAAAATCCACGTGGAGAGTCCCGGAAAAGATCGAGGCTCCACTTTTTCTCTCCGGTTAAAGACGGTGCCCGCTCCCGCTGTGGCGGGTGATGGAGCTGAGGACGCCCCGGCTGCCAGCAGAGAAAAAGAAACCGCAAAACCCAGTCAGCGCCGTGTTCTCGTGGTTGACGATCACCAGGACACCTGCACTGGGATGAAGATGATGCTCGAGCGGCGCGGCTACGAAATTACGGTGGCTTATTCCGCGGAGCAGGCCGTGCAAAAAGCGCACAACCAGGATTTCGATCTGCTCATCAGCGACATCGGCCTGCCCGGCCGCAGCGGCTATGAACTGATGCGCGAACTGCGGGAGAGCAAAGGCATGCCGGGAATCGCACTTACTGGATTTGGATCGGAACATGACATAAGCAAAGCCCGAGCGGCGGGCTTCGCCGAGCATCTCACCAAGCCAATCAATTTTGAACGGCTACAAGAAGCGATCCAGAGTTTGCTCGACCACGAGCCGGTGACCAGATCGTGAGCTTCGCCGACTTAGTGGCCGCGTCGAATTACCCGCCGTTGTGGCCCTGCGTCGCAGTATTCTTCTGCCGCTCGGTCCGCTCGGATGCTTCTTTCAATTCTCGCGAAAGCTTCTCGACCCGCTGACGCATGATCTTGCCAGCTTTGAATTTCACAGTCACACGCGGCGGAATTACGAAGCTGCTGCCGGGCTGATTGGGATTTCTGCCGACGCGCGGTTTTGTCAGGCGTGGCTGAAAAACACCAAAGTTGCGCAGTTCAACGGCTATGTTGTTGGCCAAACTGTCGGTGATTTTGTCGAGCGTCCGCTGGACCACGTCGAAGACTTCGTGTTGGACCATCCCGGTTTGGTTGCTGATGGCGACGACAATGTCGCGTTTGGTTAGCTTTGCCATATCTCTATTTTACTAATCGCTCCAAACAGGCGCAGCGGTGGCCAATTAACTATAAAAAAAGAAATTATTAGCGGGCTAACGCGCTCCACAAGAGGCGCAAACGCAATGGTAGCCTTGCGCCTCGGAAGCAAAATCCTGTGATATGCGACTGAAGGATGCTGCGCCGAATGGCTACTAGGCCTTTTTCCGCCAAGCATCGCGTGGTGGCGGCGCCGCATAATCATTTGGCGCGATCTCGTGCGCGGTCCGGAAGTGCACTTTCGCCACCTCACGCAGCGCTTGCGGCCCGCTCATCTCCACCAGCTTTTTTGCTGTCTCTTTTACCTTCTCCGACACGCCGCGCTCCAGGCGCACACCGAGCTCCTTTCCCCGGCGCTCCAGCCAATTGATGAACCCTTCACGCGCCAGAATCGAGGCCGCTGCGACTGCAATATCTGATTCGGCTCGTGTCCGTTGCTGGATGTTGATCTTCCGACCGTGCCGCAACAGCGATTGCTCGACCACGCGCGCATCCGCAAACTGATCCGACAACGCGCGCGGGCAATCCGGCTTTTTCCCCAGTAAATTCTCGATGATCCGCGCGTGTCCCCATCCCAGCAGCTTGTTCAAGTTGCCAAACTTTTCGTAAAGCTCGTTATACCTTTGGGGACCAATGAGCACCGTCTCCACCAGACCACCGGCAGTTTTCCGGATGGTTTCGCCAAGCGCGCGAATGCGCGCATCCGATCCGATCCGTTTGCTGTCCTGCACACCGGCATCGACAAGTTTGCGCGCGATCCTGCGATCGACATACACTCCGGCAATCACCAGCGGCCCGAAAAAATCGCCTTTCCCGCTTTCATCTACGCCAAAGTGCGACTCGAACATTTCCGGCGAGTGCACTTCCTCATAGCCCAACCTCGCCTCGCCCAGGATTTTTGGCTCGAGCTCAAACTGCACGAACTCTTCTGCGCCCTTGCCCTGCACAAGCACCTTTGGCCCTTTTTCATAAACCGCCACGCTTAGCTTGTTCTTCTGCGCAAAAAAAAGCGCGTACTGCTTCGAGGAAAATTCAAAACCGAGCTCCTCCAGCAAAGCGCTAAGTTTTTTGGCTTGTTCCGGTGTCAGCACGTGCGTGTAGGAATTCATCGCGCGACAGATTAACACGATGGACATGACGAAGCACGAATGACGAATGCCGAAGGAATGTTAAATGACGAAGCTTGAATAAATCGTCGCGGCCATCCTTTTTGTCATTTGACCTTCGTCATTCATTCGTCATTCGTCATTCGTGCTTCGTCATTTAACGTCGCCTTGTGCCGTTTCAGAAGAATCACTTTCGCCGGGCGCTGGTGAACTGGTATCGCCGCCATGGCCGGGATCTTCCCTGGCGCCACACGCACGACCCATACGCCATCCTAGTCTCCGAATTCATGCTCCAGCAAACCCAGGTAGCCACGGTGCTTCCTTACTATAATGAGTGGTTCCGCCGTTTTCCTGATTTTTCAGCGCTGGCGCGCGCTTCGGAAAGCGACGTCCTTCACGCCTGGCAAGGCTTGGGTTATTACTCTCGGGCTCGCAATCTTCACGCCACGGCGAGAACGATCGTAGACCGACATGGTTGCCGTTTCCCAAAGTCGATCGAGCAAATGCGGCAGTTGCCCGGCATTGGAAAATATACCGCCCATGCGGTCGCGGCTTTCGCATTCGACCAATCGGTCCCAATCGTCGAATCCAACGCCGCCCGTGTTTTGGCGCGCATTTTCAATTTGCAAACTCCGATCGATAAAACCGCTGGCCGCGAATTCCTTTGGAATCGCGCCAAGCAACTTGTGCCCGAACGCGGCGCCGCGCGTTTCAACTCCGCTCTTGTCGATCTTGGGGCTCTGATCTGTCTTCCGCATAAACCGAGGTGCCGGATTTGTCCGGTGAGAAAATTTTGTCGCGCAACAAACCCGGAAATCCTTCCTGTGAGGAAAACTCGTCCGCGCACAAAACAGCTCACTGAAAACCACGCCTTTGTCGTCAGGCAAAACAAAATCCTTCTCGAGCGCTCCGGAGGTCGCTGGCGCCGCATGTGGATATTGCCGCCGCTGAAAACGAGAGCGCCAAAGCGACAACCGCTCTACAGGTCGATCTTTCCGTTCACACACCATCGGGTGGCGTTGAAGGTTTACCAGCGACGCCCATGTGAGATCGACATGTCCTCACAGCGCTGGATTAGAATCCGTTCGCTTGACCGGATGCCCGTTCCCTCGCCGCACCGGCGCGCGATCAAATATCTTCTTACTGCAGGGCGTGCATAACGGAACGCGCCTCACTTTCAACGCGCACAAAATTCTTTGCGCAGCTCGGATGGAGTGAATAGCCTCTCGAATTATGGACTGGGCGTGCAGCTCTGTCTGCGGATCCAATGATAAGGCACGTTGAAATATGAGAAGCATGACTGGGTATGGCCGCGCCGAGATCGATGACGGCGGAACAAAATTCAGCGTCGAACTCAATTCGGTGAATCGAAAACAGAGCGACATCGTGATCAATTTGCCGCGCGATCTGACCGAGCTCGAGCCGCGCATTCGCCAGACGATCAATGAGAATATTTCGCGAGGCCGAACGAATGTGGTCGTAACTTTTCACAGCGGCCCAAACGGCGCGCGCCACCTTGCGCTTGATACGGAACTCGCCCGCTCCTACCACGAGGCAATGCGCGCTTTACAGAAGGAATTGAACGCTCCGGGGGAAATCACAATCGGCACAATCCTTCAAGCTCCGGGCGTAATGCGTCTTCCGGAACCGGTGATCAGCGCAGAGAAAGCCTGGCCCGCCATTGATCGCGCTCTGCGTGGCGCACTGGCGGAGTTGATCAAAATGCGCGAGCGCGAAGGCAAACATCTCGCCAAAGATTTAATTCACCGGCTCAAAGCGATGCGAAAAAAACTCAAGGAGATTGGCGCGCTCCACCCCGATGTAGTCAAAAGATACCGCGCGACGCTCATCGAGCGCATTCAAAAGGCAGGTCTGCCGATTGCCAATGACGACGAACGTTTGCTCAAAGAGATTTCCTTTTTCGCCGACCGCGCCGATGTCTCCGAAGAATTGACGCGCCTGGAAAGTCATCTCGCCCAGTTCGCGCATCATCTGCGAAGGCACGAGCCGGTCGGTCGCACACTTGAATTCATCACCCAGGAAATCTTTCGCGAGCTCAACACGCTCGGCGCGAAAGCAAATGATGCCGCAATTTCACAACGCGTGGTCGCTTGCAAAGCGGAATTGGAAAAGATTCGCGAGCAAGTCCAAAACCTTGAGTAAACAGTTCAGCCGTTACGGGATTCTCTTTGTCATTTCTGCGCCTTCAGGCGCGGGTAAGACCACGCTGGTCGCAGCGCTTCGCCAAACTTCCGAGCTTGCTTATTCCGTCTCCCGCACAACGCGAGCGCCACGCGCCGGCGAAATCGATGGCGAAGATTATCAGTTTCTTTCCGACGCCGATTTTCGCGCGCGTGTAAAATCCGGAGATTTTCTTGAATACGCGCAGGTGCACGGAGATTTTTATGGAACGTTGCGCGAGCCGGTGATTACAAACTTAAAGAATGGTGTGGACGTTTTGATCGATATCGACACTCAAGGTGCAGCTGCCATTCGCAACTGCGATGATCGGATTATTCGTCAGGCCCTCGCCGATGTCTTCATTATGCCGCCGGATCTCAAAGAATTGCGCCGGCGGTTGACGAAGCGCGCGACGGAAACGGCACAACAGATCGACTCCCGTCTCGCTACCGCCGGGCGCGAAATGGAATTATGGCGGGATTATCGCTACACTATCATCAGTCGGTCGGTCGAAGAAGATTTGCAGAAGTTCCGGCACATCATGAGCGCGGAGGGTTATTTGAGCCGGCGTCTTATTCAAAAGTAAATTGTCGATCTTGCATGGAAAAAAACGCCAGACGCAGAACCGATAAAACGAGCGCGCGAAAAGTTGTGCGCATTCGCCCTGGCACCAAGTCAGTCGTGCTCGGAGTGACCGGATCAATCGCCGCCTATAAGTCCGCCGAGCTCGCCAGCCTGCTCGTCAAACAGGGACACGAAGTCTTTGTCGTCATGACGCACGATGCGACCGAATTTATTTCCCCGCTTACCCTGCAGACGCTTTCTAAAAATCCGGTGACGGCGAGCTTCTTCGATGAAAAGGAAAATTGGCGGCCCGGCCACATCGAGCTCGCCGATCGCGCCAATCTGGTTCTGATCGCACCAGCAACCGCGAACATCATCGCTGAACTCGCGCACGGGTTGGCCAGTCATCCGCTCGCGGCCATCGCACTCGCCACACGCGCGCCGATTCTGATTGCACCCGCCATGAATGGAAAAATGTGGCAGCATCCTGCGACAATCGAGAACGTGGAAAAACTCAAAGCGCGCGGCATCGAGTTTATTGGACCCGAAGAAGGAATGCTCGCCTGCGGCTACGAAGGCCTCGGCCGGCTTTGGAAAGTGAACGACATTGCATTTCGCGCCGAGTTCCTGCTTGCGAGTCAGGATAATTTGATCGCGTGAGATTTCTTATCACGGCCGGCCCAACGCGCGAGCCGATCGATCCGGTTCGTTACATTTCGAATCGTTCCTCGGGGAAAATGGGCTACGCCATCGCCGAAGCGGCACTCGAAGCCGGACACGATGTCGTTTTGATTTCCGGTCCGGTGAATGTCGATCCACCGCGCGGCGCGCGCGTTATCTCAATCCTGACCAGCGATGAAATATACGACGCCGTCCATCAACATGTGCGTGATTGCGATGTCCTAGTGATGTGCGCAGCAGTCGCCGATTACAAACCGCAAAATGTTTCCGCGACGAAAATTAAGAAACGTGACGCATCTCTCTCGGTTGAGTTGGTTCCCACACGCGACATCCTCAGCTCGCTCCAAAACAAAGATCGACAATTTCTCGTCATTGGTTTCGCGGCGGAAACAAATGATGTCGAAGCAAACGCACGAAACAAACTTCAGACAAAACATTGCGACATCATCGTGGCGAACGATGTGAGCAGCGCCCACTCGGGAATGGAAAGCGATCAAAATGAAGTGACAATCTTCTTCCGAAACGGCGAAACGAAAAAAATTTCGCGCGCACCAAAAAAAAATATCGCGCGCGAGCTCGTCAAAATATTTTCAAATACGCGAGAAAAACGTTTGACAAAAAAAATGTGATGATTACTGAACTCGTGTAAGTGAAGTCATTCCCAACTCTTCACACATCTCCGCACGTTGCGGATGAAAGGGGGGAATAGTCGATGGCAAAGAAAAAGAAAGCAGCGAAGAAAAAATCAGCGAAGAAAAAGAGGCATTAAGGCCCGACGCTTGATAACGATCCCGAAAGCTTTCGGGATCACAACCCCTAACTTCAACCCGGGAGGAGAATTTGATTTTCCTCCCGGTTTTTTTCCAAACGCACAAATGACGTGTCGATCCTGTGTGTTGCTTTCCTGTAGTCGTCGCCCTGTTGGCGAAGCGACGCGTGCATGCCAACTCCGCCCGCGCTTCGCACAGCGAAGCGGCTACAGCGGCAATGTTTTGTTTTCCGTTGTGCACTTCGCGACCGTTGTGCGAAATAATCTCTCGTCATGAAGCATTACCTCGACGCGGCGGACAACGCTGCGCGCGCCGCGGGCGAACTGCTGCGTCAAAATTTTCAACACCCCCAGCGTGTTAATTCCGCCCTTCCACATGATATCAAACTGGAGATTGACGTTCAGGTACAGGAATTAATTACGAAATTGCTTTTGGAAGAATTTCCCGAGCACGCTCTTTACGGCGAAGAGGGAATCGTTGGCGATCAATCAAGCGAGCATCAATGGGTTGTCGATCCGCTGGATGGCACCGTGAATTATTTTTATGGTATCCCGCATTTTTGCGTTTCGATTGCTTTGCGGGTCCGGAGCGAAATCATGGTTGGCGTCATTTACGATCCCATCCGTGAGGAAATGTGGAAAGGGCAGAAAGGGGAAGCTCCGAGATTGAATGGGCAGGACTTTCACGTGAGCGATCGCGCGGACCTGGCCGAAGCGGTGATCTCGGTCGGACTTTCCAAAACCGCGATCACGATCGAAGCCGGTTTACCCGTCTTGCAACGGATGATTCATCGCGCGCGCAAATGCCGCTTGCTCGGCAGTGCTGCGCTCGATATGGCCTATGTCGCTTGTGGACGGTTTGATGCTTACATTGAACAAGGAATCAGCCTTTGGGACATCGCCGCCGGTTGGCTCTTGATTGAAACTGCTGGCGGAACTGTTGACCTTCGTCCGCGTGAGGACATGAAAGACAAATACAGCATTGTCGCCTCCAACGGCATCATTGATCTAAAACTTTGACCGATGATTCGATCTGGAATCGGCTATGACGTGCATCGTCTTGCGGAAGGACGAAAACTGATCCTCGGCGGCGTGGAGATCACGTACTCGCGCGGGCTTGAAGGACATTCGGATGCGGACGTGCTGTCGCATGCAATCGCAGATGCGTTGCTCGGAGCGGTTGGCGCGGGCGACATCGGTCAACATTTCCCCAACACAGACGAATCAATCCGCGACATAAGCAGCATCGAAATTTTGCGGCGCGTGGCCGCGCTACTCGCGGAGAAAAAAGCCAAAGCGAAAAACATCGATGTGACAGTCATCGCCGAGGAGCCGAAGATCGCGCCGCACATTCCAGCCATGCGAAAAACAATCGCGGCTGCGATTAGCCTGGGTGAATCCAGCATCAGCATTAAAGCGACGACAAATGAACGCCTCGGTGCGATTGGTCGCGGCGAAGGTATCGCCGCGATTGCCGTGGCAACGGTGGAGCAGCAATGACAAAATAAGATGGCGTTGCGCTTTTTTAACACGTACTCGCGCGAACTCGAAAATTTCGAGCCGCGCGATCCCGCGGGATGGAAGGTCGACATCTATACTTGCGGACCAACGGTCTACAGCCGCGCGCACATCGGCAACTTTCGCGCGTATGTCTTCGAGGATTTGCTTCAGCGGCATCTCGAACTGCGCGGTTACAAGGTGCATCGCGTCATGAACATCACCGACGTGGATGACAAGACGATTCGCGGCGCGCGCGAAGCAAAAATTCCGCTCCGGAAATTTACTGAGCAATTCAAGCAGGCGTTCTTCGAGGATATCGAAACATTGCGGATCAAACGCGCCGATGCGTTTCCCGCCGCGACCGACCAGCGCTACATCGATCGGATGATCGAAATGATCGCGACGCTCATTTCGCGCGGCCTCGCTTATCAAGCCGAGGACAAATCAGTTTATTTTCGCATCAACAAATTTCCCGATTATGGAAAGCTCGCCCATTTCGATCTCACCCAATTGCAATCGACCGGTCGCGTAAAGCACGACGAATACGACAAAGAACACATCGGGGATTTTGCGCTTTGGAAAGCGCGGGACGAAGAAGACGGCGACGTCGGCTGGGAAAGTCCATGGGGCCGCGGCCGCCCCGGCTGGCATATCGAATGCAGCGCGATGGCGACCGCGTTACTTGGCGAACAGATCGACATTCACTGCGGTGGCGTGGATAACATCTTTCCGCATCACGAAGCGGAGATCGCGCAGACTGAAGGCGTCACCGGAAAAAAATTCGTGCGCTACTGGCTGCATTGCGCGCATTTGCTGGTCGATGGACAAAAAATGTCCAAATCGATCGGCAATTTTTACACGCTCCAAGACGTTCTGAAGAAAGGATATACCGGCCGCGAAATTCGCTACACGCTCATGCGCGTGCATTATCGCGCTCCGCTCAATTTCACGTGGGAGGGGATGGAGGAAGCACGGCAAGCACTCGCCCGCATCGATGAATGGCTGGGGCGACTTCGTGAAACGGCTGCCAA
>CATPAV010000082.1 GCA_955652245.1 uncultured Candidatus Udaeobacter sp.
CGGCATCCATTCCATCACGGGCGGCCTCAACTACTACATCCACGGCGACGATATCAAGCTGATGGTCAATTACATTCACACCTGGTCGGATTTCCGGCAAGCGCATCCAGAGTTTGGCGAGGACCAGTTCGATGAAGTTATCGGGCGCATCCAGGTGATGTTCTAACGCAACACTACTCAGAATTATGGAGCAAAGCATCCGCAATCAGCTTCCAGGCACAATTAAGAGTATTGTCTCCGACAAAGTCCTCAGTGAAGTGATCGTCGAGACAAGCATCGGTGAAGTCGCTTCGGTTATCACCACCCGGTCGGTCGAAGAAATGAAGCTCAAGCTTGGCGACAAAGTGTTCGTTCTCGTCAAAGCCACGAACGTCTCCTTGCGCCGGCGCAGCTAGACCCTCATCCACAACGTTATGAAAACCAGGATACTCGCGCTTCTGGTCAGCCTTATCATCGCAACCGAAATTTCGGCCGCCGAACTGACCGTGCATGCCGCAGCCAGTTTAACTGACGCGATGAATGAAATTGGCCCGGCTTACGAGAAGCAGAGTCGCGAGCGAAATCGTTATCGTTTTGCGGGGAATCATACCGGCGACGACGGCAGTAGTGCCAAACTCACCCATCGCACGTGCGAAGGCGAGCACCGCTCCAGCAACGATGCCTCGCATGGCAAGTGGCAGAGTGATCGTGCCGAACACGCGCCATTCACTCGCGCCGAGGGTGCGCGCGATATCTTCGAACCGCGTGTTCACTTCTTGAAAGGCACTCTGTGCGGTGCGCGCAAGCAATCGAGCCAAGAAACTGGCGGTAACTTTTAACGTTTATTCGCCTCCAGCATATCCGGCTTCACTGAAACAAAACGGAAGCTCCAAGCGCCAAAATTGCGACTGTGCCCACTTCCTTTCGCGGCGGATTCTATGGCGGCCTGACCGCCGCAATTTTGCTCGGATTGTTTTTGATCTGGCTCTGGCAGCCTGAGCGTCAGGTCAGACGTCATACTGAAAATTTTCTCCACACCATTGAACACAAAAGCTGGACGGCCGCCGCCGATTTTATCGGCAGCGATTATCACGATCAGTGGGGCGACGATCGCGCCCGTGTACTCGAACGCATGCGTGAAGGCTTTCGTTATGTACACGGCGTTCGAATTAACGCGTCCAATCCAACGGTGCGAATCGAGAACCGCCGCGCCATTTGGAGTGCCAAAATCATGATCGATGGCGACCAAAGTGAAGTGACGGGGTTTTTAAAAGAGCGCGTTAATTCGCTCGCGACTCCATTCGAACTTGAGTGGCGCCACGTTTCAGCCAAGCCCTGGGATTGGAAACTCGTCCACGTCAGCAATTCCACACTCGAAATCCCAGCCGACTTCGACTGAAAGATCGACAAACGCCAAGATCGACAACCGTGACGTACGGGGGCGAGGTCCGTCTCGGCCTGGCCGTTACTTGCCGAGCGCGTGCCGCAATTCCTTCTTGGCGGCTTCTACCTCGCGCGGCGTTTGCTGGCAAAGTAGAATCGCGCGGAGCTTTTCTCCCTGATAGTACCGTGCGACGAATTTCTTCTTCGCATAAGCCCCGCGTAGATCGATACGCGTTGGCAGCACGCTGAAGTCGCCGACACAATCTAAGTGCAAGTCGAACATCTCGCTCCAAAAGTAGGGAATCTGCTCGTAGCGAATTCGTTTTTTGCCAGTCATGTTCGCGCCTGCGATCACGCCTTGGTCGCGGGCGTTGTCCCAATGTGTCTGGCGCCGCACACCCCCCATCACCCTATCTGGATAAAATGCCAGATCGCCGATTGCGTAGATTCCCTTTTCTTCTGTCTCGAGGTAGTCTGTGACCGGCGATCCATGCGGTCCGGCCAACGGCGTGTTACGAACCAAGTCGAGATTTGGCTCCGCGCCGCAGGCGACGACGGCGAGGCCCGCGGGGTGGCGGTCTCCGCTTTTTGTCTGGACGTTGCGAAGGATGGTTTTCCCTTCAAAACCATTGAGACTTTCGCCCATCAGCATCGTGATGCCGTGTTTTGTGAAATATTCCGTAAGCCATCCGCCCGTTTCGGGATCGACATATCGGTTCAATAAATAAGAATCGCGATGCATGAGGCTGACCTTCAGTTTCATCATCCGCAAACTCGCTGCCGCCTCACACGCGAGCAGCCCGCCGCCGACGACCATGACGGTTTTCTCAAGGTTCGCCATCTCGCGCAAGGCCAGCGCGTCACGAATTGTCCGCAGGTAAATGACGTTTCCGAGGCCGACGCCCGCCACAGGTGGCCGCACTGGGCGGCTGCCCATCGCCAAGCAGGCTTTGTTGAATTCAATGCTTTCGCCGTTCGCGAGCACGGCCAGACGGCGGTCGATGTTGAATTGGGTTACAACCGTGCCGAATCGCGTCTCGATTTTGTTCGCTTGATACCAGTGTTCGTCCGGTTCCTGTAATTTTTTCAGCTGAGGATCCTTTTCACGCAAGAAGCTCTTCGAGAGAATCCAGCGCTTGTAGGGAGGGAATATCTCCGTGCTGATGAGCGTGACGCTCCCGCGTTTATCGTAGCGCCGAATTCCCTGGCAGACGCTGGCTCCGCCAATCCCGCCGCCGATTATCAAATAGTCGCGTTGGATCATTTTCGAAAAGTCGCACGATAGATAATTAACTCATCGGCTGGCGAGGGAAAAATTCTTTGTAGTGCCTGACGGCCCCTCACGCCATCGAATTCACCCCAGCACCGCTCGGCAGATTATGACTGAAGCGATTACGCCTGTAAGATCGGCAAGCAAGCCTGCCGGGATCGCGTGTCGGGTTTGTTTTATGCCTACGGCACCGAAATAAACCGCCGCCACGTAAAACGTGGTCTCGGTGCTCCCATAAATCGTCGCCGCCGTCAGGCTGACGATATTGTCAGGCCCGAGCCGATGAACAATGTCGGTCAACAGCGCGAGCGTTGCACTTCCGCTCAGTGGTCTCATTAACGCAAGTGGGAGCAGATCGGTTGGAAAATGCAGTGGAGACAATACTGGTGAAAGTACACGACTCAGCAGATCGATCCCACCGGCGCCCTTAAACATTCCGATCGCCACCAGCATCGTAACGAGGAACGGAATAATCTTTAAGATCACGCCGAATCCTTCTTTCGCACCCTCCACAAACTCGTCATAAACTTTTACGCCGCGCGCTGCGGCGTAGAGCGGAAAGAAGCTGAGAAGAAATGGGATCGCCAGGATCGATAAGGCATTCACGCTGCGGACAAAAACGTTCTGTGCTGCCATGTCTGCCGCCATTGGCACACCGAACAGAGTTGGCGTCACCATCCGGACAAAAAGCACGACGAAGAAAAGAGTAAGAACGATTAGCGCGATCAAACCAAGAGTCGATGATCTAGGCGGCGGCTGTTCCACGATTGCCACTTCCTCTGGCAAATCTTTTGTCGATTTTGACGTTGAGCGGTAGGGCGAATCATCGGCGATCGCGGGTGTTTCCCGTGCCAGCTGAAACATCGGCAATTTTTCCAATAGTTTCACAGAGATGATTGCCACGCTCGCTGCGCAAAGCGTCGCAAGAAGCGCGGTGCCGACAATGGCGGTGGGCCGGGTCGATCCCGATGCAGCAAGAATCGCAATCGCCGTGGCAGGAATTAACTGCACAGAGCTCGTGTTGATCGCGAGGAAAGTGCACATCGCGTTTGTCGCAACGCCGGGACGAGGATTGAGTGTTTCGAGATCGCGCATCGCGCGCAAACCGAGGGGTGTCGCAGCATTGCCGAGGCCGAGCATGTTGGCCGACATGTTCATGACCATTGATCCAATCGCAGGGTGATCCGGTGGAATGTCTGGGAAAAGCCTTCTCATGATCGGACGCAGCCCGCGCGCGATTCGCTGCACGAGCCCCGCGCGCTCGGCCAGGCGCATCACGCCCAGCCAGAGCGCCATGATCCCGATGAGACCGATCGCGATTGTGACAGTCGTCTTCGCACCATCGAAGGCGCCCACGGTCACATCTTTCAAGCGATCATTCCAGCCACCAATTGCGACCGCGAATAAAACAAGCGCGAGCCAGATGTAATTGAGCACGACTTTTCTTGTAGCTGCGGTCTCCCACGTCGGCCAGCCGATTATTGTTATTGCGTTGTCGATCTTCCTTTCGACAGACTGACTGCGCGATGAACGAATCCATCACTCAAATCAAGGATACGACGGCGAATCCGGCTCCGCTCGGGCTTCTCGGCTTTGGCATGACGACCGTGTTGCTTAACCTGCACAACGCCGGCTTTTACGAGCTCAATAGCATGGTGCTGGCGATGGGCATTTGTTATGGTGGCACCGCGCAAATTATCGCCGGAGCCATGGAATGGAGGAAAGGCAACACGTTCGCTACCACCGCATTTGTTTCCTACGGCTTGTTCTGGCTATCGCTGGTGACTCTGATTGTCCTGGCGAAACTCGGATGGAGCGCGCCGTCCGACGAGAAATCGATGGCCGCGTATCTCGCCATGTGGGGATTATTTACCGCTGTCATGTTTGTCGGCACGTTGCGGCTCAATCGCGCGTTGCAAGTGGTTTTCGCTTCTCTGACAATTCTTTTCTTCCTGCTTGCCATCGGGGATTTCACCGGCGCGACCGCCGGCTTCAAACATGCCGCAGGTTACGAAGGTATTTTTTGTGGCTTCTCTGCGATTTATGCGGGCCTCGCGCAGGTGCTTAATGAGTTGTTCGGCAAAACTGTGTTGCCGCTTGGTCCGGTGAAGAAGTAATCCCTCGATTTTTCGAACAACGCGCAGGTAGGTGCTGCTAAAGAATTGCGGCTACGCAGCCTGGTTTAATCTAATTCGTAGTCGATCGTTCCTTCAATAAACTAGCCGCCAGCTCGAGTGCGGACTCACTTTTCCCGCCGAGCATGCGGGCGATTTCTTCGCGGCGCGCTTTCTCACTCACTTCGTGCAAGTCTGAAAAAGTGCGACCGCGCACAACAGCTTTTGTCACGACAAAATGAGAAGAGGCAGTCGCTGCTACCTGAGGTAGATGCGTGATGCAAATTACTTGATGATCGCGACCCAATGTTCGCATTTTGGCTCCGACCGCGTGCGCGATTTCGCCGCCCACATTCGTGTCGATCTCATCAAAGACGAGCAGCGGGATCGCGTCATGCGCTGCCAGCGCGGACTTGATCGCGAGCATCAGGCGCGAAATTTCGCCACTCGAAGCGATCGCACGCAGCGGTTTCAACGGCTCGCCCGGATTCGGGGAGAAAAGCAATTCAACGGAATCGAGTCCGTTTGCGCGCTGCTCGTCCAGCGCACTGAGCTTTGCTTCGAAACCCGATTGACGAAAACCAAGATCGACAAGGTTCTTCCGGATCGTTGCCGAAAGTTTTGGCGCCACTTTGGCGCGGAGTTTCCGCAGTGCCTCACCGGCGCGACTCATTTGTCCGCGCACTTTTTCGATTTCGCCGGTCAGGCGCTCCAGCTCGGCATCGCGTCCTTCGATTTTGCGCATCCGCTCCGCGGCGCGTTCTCCAAATGAGATCACATCGGCAATCGATCCGCCATATTTGCGTTTCAAAGTTTCGAAAAGCGAAACGCGTTGCTCGAGTCCGGCAAGCTGTGCCGGATCGAGATCGAGTTTTTCGGCGTACTGGGAAAGTGAGCGAGCAATTTCGGAAAGTTCGACAACTGCGGTCGCATGCGCTAAGGAGAATCGCGAAATGGAATTGTCGATCTTTTCCAGTTCCCGCAGCGATCGCTGCGTTTCTGCCAGTTGGGAGAGAACAGAACCATCTGCTTCGGAAAGTTTGTTCACGATTGCGCTCGCCAGCTCAATCAGCCGCTTGCTATTGGCTGCGAGCTTATAGCGGCTCTCGATTTCTTCTTCTTCACCAGCGATGAGATTTGCTGCAGTGATCTCATTGACCTGATGCCGAAGCAGATCGAGCTCCTGTTCGCGCGCCGTCTCCGCCGTGTCCAATGCTGCATGTTCTGCCGTCAGCGTCTGCAGTTGCCGGTAATGTTTGTGATATTCGTTGAGCTGCTCGCCCGCCCGCGCGAACGAATCGAGCAAGTCCAACTGCTTCTCCGACGAGAGCAACGATTGATGATCATGCGGTCCGTGAAGGTCGACTAGCTCGTCGCCAAGGTTTTTCAAGATCGACAAGGTCGTCGGCGAGCCGTTGATAAACTGCCGGTTTGCGCCGGTTGTAGAGAGTGTGCGCTTGATGATGAGATCGCCTTCACACGGTTCAACGCCTGCTTCGATTAGCCGCAGATTTAATTTTTGCAGATCGTCTCCGCTAAAAACTCCTTCCACTGTGCAGAGATCGGCCCCGGTGCGAATGAGGGATTTATCCGCGCGCTCGCCGAGCAAAAGTTGGAGCGCGCCGATGATGATCGATTTGCCCGCACCGGTCTCACCGGTGACAGCGATGAATCCTGGCGCCATCTGCCATTCGAGCTCTTCCACGAGCGCTAGATTCTTAATTCGCAGCAGATTCAGAACGGCGGCCATCGGAAGGGTTGAGAGTTATTAGTTGAGAGTTGAGAGTTCCAACTTGCCAATTCCGATCTCAACTCACAACTCCGAAAGCCTTCGCGAGCAAGGCTCTCAGCTGAGGTTGACCTTCCTCGGTACCGGCACGTCACAAGGCGTTCCGATGATCGGCTGCGATTGCGAGGTTTGCCGTTCTTCCGATCCGCGCGATAAACGATTGCGCTCTTCAATTTACGTCGAAACGCCGGAATGTTCTTGGGTCGTTGACACGGGAACCGATTTTCGGATGCAAGCCCTGCGGGAAAATATCCGCACTGTCGATGCAGTGATTTTCACTCATTCGCATACCGATCACATCATGGGCTTCGACGATCTTCGGCGGTTCTCGCATGCGCGCGGCTCGATGCCGGTTTACGCCCCGGCCGAAACCATGCGCGATCTTGAGCGCGTCTTCCAGTTTGCCTTCAAAGCTGCGAATCCAGTTCCATGGTATTTGAAACCGGAACCGCACGTTATCGGCGGTCCTTTCGAATTGGGTCGGACGCTGATCACGCCGTTACCCGTTCCGCATGGTGATTCCATTGTAAACGGCTATCTCTTTTCGCGCGGCGGCGAGAAACTGGTCGCGTATTTGAGCGATTGCAGCGGCGTTCCGGATGCGATTATCGATCGTATCGCGCGCGTAAGGGTTTTGATCATCGACGCATTACGCGACAAACCGCACCCGACGCATTTGAGTGTTGGGCAAGCCTTGGACGTCGCGGCGCGTGTGCGGTCAGACGCGACTTATTTCACACACATTGCCCACGAGCTTCCGCAATCGGCCGAGTCGCGGTTGCCCGCTGGCGCGCATATCGCTTACGACGGCCTGAAGCTCAGTTTCTAAATGAAATATTTTCGGCCTTTTTTCCTGCTCTTTGTCTTACTCTCGCTCAATGCTCCCGCCGCGGAGCAACCGTTAGCGCAATCGACGATCGTTCTCTACAACAAGACCGTTCCCGATTCGGTCGAACTCGCGAAATTTTACGCCCAGCAACGTGGAATCGCGCCCGATCATCTCATTGGGCTTACTTGTTCGACCGAGGAAGAAATCAGCCGCGAAGAGTACGACGCGACCATTGCTGAGCCGCTTTCGCGAAATTTTCAAACAACGCCACTGGTGGACCTTGAGCGAATCGCCCGGCCAAGCGCCGTCGGTCACTACGAGCGCGATCCATTTTGTGGCCGCGATCAAGGGTGTGCCACTGAAAATTCGTTCAACTACGGCTTATCGCGGAGACCAACCGAGATCCGGGCCACCCGGGAGCCGCAACGAAGCATCCGTTGATTCTGAACTGGCGGTCCTCGGTTTCTATTCGCGTCAAATTTCGGGGCCGGCCCCGAACCCATATTTCCAAAGTTTCCGTGCGATTAACGATTTCGACAAAAATTCGACATTATTGCTCGTCTGTCGTCTCGACGCGCCGACTGCCGCGACAGTGCGAGGCATGATTGTCGATTCGATAGCAACGCAGAAGACCGGATTGTGGGGACGTGCTTATGTCGATGGCGCACACAAGACTGGCGCCGGTTTCGCAGCTGGGGACGAATGGCTCGCTGAGGTGACTACACAGCTTCACAAGGTTGGGATTCCAGTCGTGTACGACGATATGCCAGCGATCTTCCCCGACGCGTATCCGATGACGGACTGTGCCCTTTATTACGGTTGGTATGCGGGCAATGTCGCAGGTCCCTTTACTCGACCGGATTTTCGCTTCGTGCCCGGAGCGATCGCGGTGCATATCCACTCATTTAGCGCCAGGACACTCCGCGATCCCAATGCGAATTGGGTCGCCCCGCTTGTTTCGAAAGGCGCGGCCGCGAGTCTGGGCAACGTTTACGAACCGTATCTGCAACTCACTTCGCATCTCGATATCTTCAACAATCGATTGCTGCATGGCTTCACGTTTGCAGAGAGCGCCTACATGTCGACGCCGGCGCTCTGGTGGATGTCGGTAATGGTAGGCGATCCCCTTTATCGGCCGTTCGCAACGTGGCTTCAGATTGAGCCGAACAGCGAGTCTGCAAAGAACAAGTCCAACTGGAAAGCGTATCATGAATTTGCCATGCAAAACGCAGCGCGTCCGGCGCCAGAATTCCGAACGCTGGCGCGACAAATGGCATCGCGAACACGCAACGGGCCAATGATTGAAGACCTCGGCTCGATCGAAGCGCGCGACGGAAATCCTTCAGAAGCGACAAACTATTTTAAGCAAGCGCGAACTTGCTACACGAATCACGACGATATTCTGCGTGTAGTGCTCGAAGAAGCGGACGCGTGGGTCAAGCAGAACAAGCGAGCGTAAGCTGTCGATCTTATCCGAAATGCGCTGCGAACTGCTCCCGACGCATCCGCAGCGCCGCTTTTGAGGAAATTTGAGGAAGATGCCGAGCGCGCTGCCAGCCAGGCCACGCCATCTAGGTAATCCACTAGCGAATAATTCCGCGCTCGCTTTGTTCGATGAACTCGAGAATCTGCGTGATTTCTTCGGTCTGGGGCAGTTCCTTGCGGATCGCTTCAATTGCCTGCTGCGTATTGTATTTGGAACGATAAACCAGGCGGAAGGCCTCTTTGATCAGTTTCACGCTTTCGGGCGGGAAATTCTTGCGTTCCAAGCCGATCAGGTTAATGCCGCGAATTTCCGCCGGGTTACCATCGGCAATCATGAACGGCGGAACGTCCTGGACGATTTTCGAACATCCGCCGGTGATGGCGAAGCGTCCAATCCGGCAAAACTGATGCACGGCCGTAAGGCCGCCAATGACGGCGTGATCGCCCACCTCCACGTGCCCGGCTAGCGTGCCGTTATTGGAAAAAACCACATCGTCTCCAACCATGCAATCGTGTGCAATGTGGCTGTAGGCGAGGAAGGTGCCGCGGTTGCCGATGCGCGTTTTGCCCTGGCTGGTTGTGCTGCGGCTGATTGTGACAAATTCGCGGAATGTATTTTCATCGCCGATTTCCAGGTAAGTCGGTTCGCCCTGGTATTTCAGGTCCTGCGTCTGCTGACCGATCGAGCAGGCGGCATAAAATTTATTTCCTGCGCCAGCGCGCATCGGTCCGCAAAGCGTGACATGCTGTTGCAGCCAGCAATTTTGACCGAGCACGACGTCAGCTGCGATCACGCAATATGGTCCGATGGTCGTTCCTGCGCCGATTTCGGCCCGTGGATCGACAATGGTCGTCGAATGAATCTGCACGTCGCTCATTTATCGAGAAACGTGAACATCAATTCGCCTTCCGAGACGACCGCGTCGTTGACGACGCAATGACATTTTGCTTTTGCCAGGCGTTCGCCGCGCGATTTGGTGAGCTCGGCGTGAATGAACATCGTGTCGCCCGGCAAGACCGGCTTTCGAAACTTCACGCTGTCCGCGCTCATGAAATAGCCGATGCGGCTCGTCGTTTTCGCCAGCTTGAACAATAACAAGCTCGCCACTTGCGCCATCGCTTCGACTTGCATCACACCGGGCATCACCGGGTGACCCGGGAAATGTCCCTGGAAAAACGGCTCGTTAATCGTGATGGATTTTACGGCCGTAATTTTGTTTTCGCCTTCAAAGCCGATGACCCGATCAACCATCAAAAAGGGATAACGATGCGGCAGGATTTGCATCACTTCATCCGTGTCCAGGCCGCCATTGCCTATGGGGACGGCGCGCGGCGCACTCATTGCGCTTCTTCGCGCCTGCTCGCGAGCAAGCTCGCGAGCAAGTTCCGCATTCACAGCGTGGCCGGGCTTCACCGCCACGACGTGACCGCGAATCCGCCGGCCAACCAGCGCAAGATCGCCGATAATATCGAGAATTTTGTGACGCACGAATTCGTCGGAGAAGCGCAAAGGTTCCTTGCTTAAAACTGCCTCTCCGCGCACGACGATTGCATTTTCGAGACTTCCGCCCTTGATCAAATTTTTCTCTATGAGCGGCTGAACATCTTCGTAATAAACAAACGTCCGTGCCGGAGCGATCTCCCGCTCGAAAATTGCCGGCGTTATTTCTGTTGATAGAAACTGGGCGAAGCGATTATTCGGTCCCGCTTGTGTGCAGGAGATGCGAAACGTCTCGTCGGGCAACAAGACAAGCAGTGCGCCCGTTTTCGATTCCACGTGCATCGGTTCGCGCACATCGAAGAACTTTCGCGGCTGTTCCTGCGCGGTCACGCCGGCTTTCTTGATAAGATCAACATAGGGCTGCGCGCTGCCGTCGCCGATTGGCGGTTCGTTCGCATCCATCTCAACGATGGCGTTGTCCACGTCCATCGCGGAAAGCGCCGAGAGCACGTGCTCGACCGTATGCACGCGCACAGCTCCTTCGCCGAGAGTTGTCGCACGCTCGACCGTTTTCAGATTGTCGATCTTCGCGTCGATGGTTGGTTCGTCCTGCAAATCCTTCCGCTTGAATTTGATTCCGTGATCCGCCGGCGCCGGATGCAATTTGAGCGAGACTTTTTCGCCGGTATGCAGCGACGTGCCGCCAAAGCCGGCGGTTTTTCCAACTGTATGTTGAAGCTCAGGGGTAATAGCCACAGCTAGTCGCTTGCGTTGTAGCGACGCTTGTGTCAAGCGCCGTTCTTTAATTTTCAGCGGCTCACCCGTTCGACAAGCTCAGGACAGGCTCCGACGCCGCTACACTTCATTTCAATTCAAAATCGCCGCAATCAAATGCCATCATTTTATCGATGTTCGAGATGCGAAACTGCTCCACGACTGCACCATCATCCTGCCAAACATCGACCGATTTTTCTCCATTCTTTTTAATGAATGCGCGAATCAGATTCGGCGTTTCACTAACCGTGCACAGCGGCAATCCATCGGTGGTTTTGAGAAAACTGCCCTCGTCGTCAAATCCAACGCCAAGATCGACAATCGGCCTTTCGTCATTAGCCAACGGGTTCGGCATGAGTTTCACTTTCACATTGCCGGTTGCATTATCTTCGACGGGGGGAGCCGCGGCTTGGCCGAGATCTTCCACTTTGAAACGTCCAACGAGGTAGCCGCGGGCATGATATTTTCCAGCCGGCAGATCTTCGCTGTCGTCGTTCTTGCCGTCCCATTTTGTCACCAGCGCATCGGCACCGATCGCGAACTCGTCCAGTTTGGCTTGCTGATGCAAAATGCGCACAAGCTTCCCATTTCCATCGTAAATGCCGAGGCTGATCGTGCCTTCAAGCGGCGGCGGAACAAAACTGATACGCACACTGCGTGCGGGGGATGACGTTGGAGATGGCGAAGGGCTCGGCGTTGGCGCGGGCGATGGCGATTCCTGCGCAGCCAATGAATAGATCGACGCAAGGGCAAATAAAATCGCGAGGTTCAGCTTTTTTGTCATGTCGAGCGGGAGTCGAGACATCTCTCATTTAAAGAAGGGGGAGTTAGAGATTCCTCGACTTCGCTCGGAATGACAAGGGGGTTAGATGTAGTAGTGCCAGTTTACGTTCGGGAAAAGCTTATCGCGCCACTCGCAATCTTGCAGAAATTTTTCATCGACGTCATTGGTGTTGAACTGGTCATGCAATCGATTGAAACGAGCAAGGTGATCCATTGTCCGTTTCGCGGCGTACTCTTTCGCGGTTCCGGTTTTCATCAGGAACGCCCAATCGCTCGATTGCGCCAGTAAAAGTTCACGCGCCATTTGTTTCAGCACGCGATCTGCGAGTGGGCTTGAGTCCTCTGCATGTCTGCGCGCCGTGTCGCTCATGCGCTGACTAGCAGTGTGAAGGTGCGGATAAATCCAGGCGTTGCTTGGATCGAGCCAGACCCCGAGGTAGCCGTTTTCACCCCATGTCGATGTTGCCGGCTCAATCGTTTGTTGCGTGGGATGAGTTTGGAGGAATTCGCTGGGTGTGGTCAGGTTGAAATCTTGTTGCTCTTGAGCGGTCTTGCGAATGAAGAGCTCAAGAAAACGTGGTCCTTCGAACCACCAGTGACCAAACAATTCGGCGTCGAATGGGACGACAACTACTGGATCAAAACCGGATTCGCTAATTTGGCGAATTTGCTGCCGCCGCTGTTCAAGAAAGTGCGCAGCATGCGTTTCCACCGCTTTTTCCGCTGCCTCGCGATCATACAATTCTTTTTCCTCGCCGCGTCCGGTAATGCGGTAATATTTCACGCCGGAAAATTTTCGGCTTCCACGCGCGATTGGGCCTAAATGCTCCATTAGAAGATCGAAACCGGCGTCGCGATAAAATTCACGGTAAGCCGGATCGCCTGGATAGCCTTCATGGGCGCTCCAGACCTGCCGGCTTGAATCGCGATCGCGCGCGAAAACCGCTGGCCCGGCGGACGTGTAATACGGCGCGTAAATCGACCGGCGCGGAGGTGGTTTTCCAAACATGACGCCATGTGCATCCAGAAAGGACCAGCGAACGTTTGCCTCTTGCAGAAATGATTCCAAGCCGGGCGCGTAGGCGCATTCCGGCAACCAAAAACCGTTTGGCTCGCCACCGAAAAGATCGACATATACGTCTCGCCCGATTAAAACCTGTGCCCGCGCAGCTGCACGCGATTGTTGCTGAATTAGCGGTAACAATCCGTGCGTGGCGGCGCAACCAATGATTTCAAGGGCGCCCGTTTTCCGCAGCTCGCGAAAAGCGGCGAGCAGATCGCATTTCCATTGCTCGACAAAGAAACGCTCAGTATCGGAAAACAAGGCGAAATAAAACTCGGCGAGTTCTCGCACTTTGGGATTGTTGCGATTCCGCCTTCGTTCGCGTTCTGCCAGGTCGATCAAAAGATTGAGATGACGCACGTAGCGCTCGCGCAGCAATTCGTCCTGTAGCATGGCGCAGAGCGTTGGCGTGATCGACATCGTGAGCTTGAACGGCACGCCATCGTCGACCAATCGGTGCATCATCTGAAGCAGCGGAATGTAGGTTTCGGTGATCGCCTCGAAGAGCCAGTCTTCTTCGAGAAAATACTCGTGTTCGGGATGCCGAACAAAGGGCAAGTGTGCGTGCAGAATGAGCGCGAGAAAGCCGGAAGGCATTGGCGATTTCGGATTTCGGGCTGCTAAAAAATACAACGGCGCGGATTGCTCTATCCGCAATCCGCGATCACCAATCCGCAATCGCTTAGAGCGTCCGGCAAAAGTCCTGGAAACGGTCGAGACCTTTTTTGATGACGTCGATGCTCGTGGCGTAACTGAGCCGCACAGTGCGGTCGTCGCCAAAAGCAGCGCCCGGGACAACGGCGACGTTCGCCTTGCTCAGTAAACGATCGGCGAAATTTTGCGAAGTCAGCCCCAGCTGACTGATGTTCACCAACACATAGAACGCTCCCTGCGGCTTGACCGCAGTTACGTTCGGAATTTTGGAAATGCGATCGAACATGTAATTGCGCCGCATATCGAATTCTTCACGCATATCGGCAAGCGGCTGTTGATCACCCTTTAACGCGGCGAGCCCGCCATGCTGCGAGAAAGAAGATGGGTTGGATGTGGTATGGCTTTGGATTGAATCCACCGCTTTGGCTACTGCCTCCGGCGCGGCCAGATAGCCGAGTCGCCAACCGGTCATTGCGTACGACTTGCTGAAACCGTTGATCGTAATCGTGAGATCGTACGCTTCCTTGGAAAGAGACGCGATGCTCACGTGCTTGGCATCGTCATAAACGAGCTTCTCGTAGATTTCGTCGGACAAAATGTAAATATCTTCCTCTGCGGCGACATCGACAATCGCCTGCAGTTCCTCGCGTGTGTAAACGGAGCCAGTCGGATTGCCTGGTGTATTCAGGATCAACATCTTTGTGCGTGGCGTCATCGCGTTCTCAAAATCTGCGGCGCGCATCTTCCAGCCGTTGCGCTCGCTTGTCGGCACAATCACCGGGTCGGCGCCCGCCAACCTGACCATGTCGGGATAGCTGACCCAATATGGCGCCGGGATGATGACCTCATCGCCTGGCTGACATGTCGCGAGGATGGCGTTGTAACAGGCGTGCTTGGCGCCATTACTCACAATGATCTGAGCGGCGCGATAGCTGATCTCGTTGTCAGCGTCCAATTTCTCGGAGATCGCCTGGCGCAACTCCGGGATGCCGGCGCTCGGCGTGTATTTCGTGAAGCCGGCCTCGAGCGCCGCGATCGCGGCCGCTTTGATGTGCCAGGGTGTATCGAAATCCGGTTCGCCCGCGCCGAACCCGCACACATCGATGCCCTCCGCTTTCATCGCTTTGGCCTTGCTATCAATTGAAAGGGTAAGCGAAGGGGTGAGTTGAGCGGCGCGTTCGGAAATTTCCATGGCAGTAGGGTTAGTTGTTAGGTGGTTCAAAGTAGGACCGCAAATTATTGGCGGCGGTAGAAGTTTTCAATCAGAGGTTTGAAATTGTTCTCATCAATTTGCACGATCGCCATCTCGCGTTTCGCGTTCTCGGCGGAATCCGAAGCATGCGCCGCGTTGATCATGATGGTCTGTCCAAACTCTCTCCGGATTGAACCGGGCGGCGCTTTCGCCGGATCGGTTGGACCGAGCACGTCCCGGATTTTGCTCACTGCGTCAACACCTTGGTAAACGATGGCGATCGACTTTTCCGTACCCGGCGCGTTGCGTTTTTCCGGCGGACATTCGCTTGGCTTACGCCCCGCCATAAATTCGACGATGGTCTCCCAATTTTCCTGGCCGCTCGCCGGTCCCAATTTTTGTTCCAAGACTGGCAGCACGGGACCGTAGAACTCCTCGGCTTGCCCGACACTCATCCGATGAACCTTAAAGCCAATGATGTGCAGGCCGGAGCGAGAAAAAACTTCAATGACGCCGCCCGGCCGCAAATTTGGAAATTTGAAATTGTCCGGCTTAATCAGCACGAGGGTCTTCTCGATCTTTGCGCCGGTGGGGTAGGTGATGACGTGGTCCAGGATCCCCCCATCGCGATCGGAAAATTCCGACCATAATTTCAAATCGCGCTCGACCGCTCGTGGTTCGAAAGCCGTCAACACGCCAGGTTCAAAGTAGGTCACCTTTCCGGAATCATCCGTGATGTAATCACCGAACGTGTCGCGGATTGTCTCGCCGCTGGTGCGCTCGTGCACGATATGGCCAACCGTGCGATGCATCTTTTCCGCAGCGTCGGGACCCCGAAAAACCAGCAATAGAACACGTGGCCGCTGACCTTGGATATTGCCGGTGAAATTTTTCAGCACATACTCGCGAATCAA
>CATPAV010000083.1 GCA_955652245.1 uncultured Candidatus Udaeobacter sp.
AACCGTAACGAAAACGGCAGCCTGCCCCTGCTGTGAAGTGGTAAGTTGAACTGGTGTCGCCTCGACATTCGGCACGAGTTGCAACCCCGCAACCCCAAACGAAGGGGAACTGGTCGTTGCGGGCTTTTGCTGTTGAGCAGGAATCATCCGGATGCGGCCTAAGGCGCCTCCCGCAGGCTGGATCTTTGCGATTTCGAAACTGACTTGAAAATTCATCGATGACTGCGGCTGCTGGGAAGGGGCCAGACGCATCGACACGATCTTGGATGTAGGCCGCACCTGCAGGACACCCATCTTGAATGTCGGCGTCAGCTGCATGGCGGCGATCTCAAACGAGAACGTCAGTTGTACGGATGTCTGCGTGGTACCAGCAGGCTGCGGTTTGGTGATGGCGCGCGCTGGAGTTTTGGCTTCTGGAGCGGTTGGGATTTGGGGCGTTTCAGGCATGGTTGCAGGTTTGGTTGTTTGCGGGAACACAGGCTCAATGGAAATGTCACTTGGGGAATCAGATGCCGACTCATTGATTGGTTCGGCGGTGGAAGATTGAACCGTTGTCACGGGCATTTCGTACGGAACAGGCTGCCCTTGTCCAATGGGTTCGATGTTAGAGTCTACTGCTGCCTCTACCAGAGTGGGCGATGCGGGTTCCGCCGCGATCCCTGGAATTGCGGTCGGCTCTTCTGCAGGTATCGCAGAAACTGTGCTCAACTCAGCAATTGCCGGAGCTTCGGTCTCCGGCGTCTGCGGGATACCAATATGTGAACTCTCGGTTGCTTGCTCGCCAACTCGACCCACTGCGGACTCAAAGACTGGTTCAGCCACCGGCGGCAATTCGCGATTGGGCTCCATTTCGGGATAAGCCGGGCCTTTTGAACCTTTACGTCTCAGATCGGCCAACCAGCCAAAAGCCACGCTCGATTTGGCTGATGGCAAGGCGCTGCTCCGCAACGAAGGTTTCGACGTCGTTAATCGCAACGAAACCTGGCGCGGACCGCCAAAAAAGTCGTTGCTCAGCGCAATCGCCTTTTCCGCCGGCGCAATGCCCGGTTCAAAGGTGCGCGCTCCGGCGTCAGACCTGGGCTGCCAGTAATTCGGAATATTGAATGTGTAGCGGCGAAGCTCGGGAACGACCACCCAAGCCAAAAGAAAGATGCCGGCCAACAGCAAACCACCAAAAAGTAACGTCTGCCGGCTCACTATTCCTCCAACGCGGGGCGGCGGGCCCTCCGCGATCCTGCCCGGAGCGAGTACAGCGGCGGGACTGGTCGCGGCAGCAGGCGCGCCGGATACTTGTGCTTGCTCGGGTGCTGGCTGTTCGTTTTGTCGCCCAGGAGAAGCGCTTACCGCTTCAGCGGCCGCAGCTGCAGCCCCGGATTCTACAGTAGAAGCAGATCCCGAAACCGGAGTGGCAGACGCTTCCGCTGGCTTACCGCTTGTTTCCGTTGCAACCGATTGATTCGAGGCTGGAACAGCGGGCTGTTCAGCCGCTGTTCCCGGACTCGTGGCCTCTATTTGAGGAACCGGCGGGTTCGTCGCCGGGGCCGACGAAGCAAGGGATTCGTCCTTCGATTTTTCTGCCCTGTTGTTTGCGGCAACAACCGTGTCAGGAATAGGGCTCGGCTCAATAGCCGGCCCCCCCTCGGGTTGCGACGCAATGACACCGGCTGTGTCAAGCGCAGGTGTGGACG
Organism: uncultured Candidatus Udaeobacter sp.; assembly: GCA_955652245.1. Lineage (GTDB taxonomy): Bacteria > Verrucomicrobiota > Verrucomicrobiia > Chthoniobacterales > UBA10450 > Udaeobacter. The sequence goes on from CATPAV010000083.1 coordinate 1,689, forward strand.
CTGCCGCAATTTCTGGACTTTGCATCCAGCCAACGTCATAAAAAGCGTCTGCAAAAACGCTATTGAGCGCCGGCGAATAAATCCTTTTCGCTGATGCGGTCCAGTCGGCCGCCTTCTCTGGATTGTTATGTTTAAATTCCCACGCCGCTTGGGCATAGTAGAGAGCTGGCGTATCCCCGGTGAACTGGAACTGCTCCATAATGGCTTGTGCTCGACTCTCCTTTCCTTCCAACAAGAGCGTCATATAAATCTTGAATTTGATGAGCTGCGCGGCCTGGTTCTTATCCCCTCCTGGAGTCTGTTTAAACAGTGTTTCGAAACGCTCCCGCGCTTTGGCGTAGTCCTTATTCTTAAATGGAATTTGCGCGAGATTGTATTGCGCCTCGCGGAACTTCGGATCGAGCTTAGCTGCCCGTTTGAAGGCGGCTTCGGCTTGATCAAACTGCTTTTGCTGCATCAAGATTTCGCCGCGTAAATTGAGCGTCGACGGCTGATTCGGCTCCGCCTGATCGGCTTCGTCGACCAGTTTGGCAGCAGTCGCGAAGTCACGCTGGCGCAAAGCCTGCTGCGCTTGCTCGAATTTTGAACGCGCTACAGCCTTTGTTTTTTCCGAGCGCTCAACGGCCGTTGTAAGAGGTAGCGAGGCGCGCGCCTGTCCAGTCGGCTTTTCCAGCCAGCCGACCTCGTACAGTGATTCTGCGAAAAGCTTGTTCAGTTGCGCAGAAAAATTCTTCTCTGCTGCGGCCATCCAGTCTTTTGCTTCTTTTCCATTCTTGCGTTGGAGCGCGACGGCCGCTTTTATATAGTCAACAGCCGGCGTATCGGGCGAAAGCTCCAACTTGGCCAAAATGGAATCGACCATGTTCTCCTTTCCTTCGAGCAGGTAAGTCAAAAGAATTTTATATTGAATGAGCTGCGATGCTTCGCTTGCCAGATCGGACTGGCTGCTCGAGAGGAGTTTCTCAAACCGCTTGCGCGCTTCTGCCCAGTCTTTTTTGAGGAACGGAATTTCCGCCAGGTTAAAGCGCGCATTCCAAAACTTCGGATCGATTCGCTCGGCTTCCAGCAAGGCTACTTCTGCTTTATCGTAGATACCCTGGCGCATCAGAATCACGCCACGCAAATTTTGGGACGCCGCCAAGTCGGGCTGGCGTGCATCGATCGCGTCGAGTTCCTTTAACGCTTGCGGGAAGTTGTTCGCTTCGAAATCGCGGAACGCTTTGTTGTACATCTCCTCCAGTTCCGTTTTCGTCGGAGCGACGTTCTCTGCTGCAAACGAACTGAGCGCGAGCGCTGCAACCGCAGCGATTTTCCAAATTCTCATGCGGGTAACGATAGAAGCTTTCCTCATTCGCAATGACAAGTCCGAATTTCCAATCGACTCCGCCCAGTTTCGCAGAAATCGCGCCCAATACAACTGCGCGAAGAGAGGTTAATTCATCCAGCCAAAAATCAAGAATTGAGATTGGCTATAATCCGCAGCCCTTCCAGAGTGAGATGGGGACGAACCGCCGTGATCTCCGGCAACTGCGCCGCGATCAGTCGTGCGTAACCGCCTGTGGCCACGATGTGAAGGTTCCTTCGCGGAAATTCCTCCGCCCTGATCCGCGCAAGAATCTCGCGGACGAGCCCGCGATAACCGAATACTGCGCCGGACAACATCGCCCCGATTGTCGATCTCCCAATCGCGCGTCCCGGCTCTTTCAAAGAGAGTTTTGGCAATAGTGCCGTTCGTTGGTAAAGAAAATTGGTCATGGCTTCGAGCCCCGGCGCGATCACTCCGCCAATGTAATTGCGGCGAGCGGAAACGATGTCAAACGTCACCGCGGTGCCGAAATCCACCACGATGGCGGGACAACCGTAAAGTGCTGCAACGGCCGCGGCATTTGCGAGCCGGTCGGCCCCAATCGATTTCGGCGTCGGATAATCAATCCCGACCCCGAGTTTTAATTTGGAATTCAGCCAGATCGCTTCAGTTTCTCCGGCAGCTTTCGAGATTGCAGAATTTTTCTCTGGCACGACCGAAGAAACCACCACTTGGCGAACCCTTCGCTGTTTCAAGAAGCGCAAGAATAGAGTGCTCGAAAGTTTGTTGGTGGCGATCCGGATGGGAGTCGAAATTCGCTTTGTCGATGCAAAAGCAAACTTCGTATACGAGTTGCTGATATCGACTAGCAGGTAGTCGGTCGTGCGAGTCGGGACCGGACGTTTCATATCGGGCTGCCAAGCAGGCGCTACATGGAACGCTTCTCCCCGTCAAGCTTGCGGCGTTTCCATCGAACGGGTACGCTTCGCTCATGAGAAGATTGGTGCATCGTCCGCGCCGTTTGCGGCGTTCCCCTGCCCTGCGAAATCTCGTCCGCGAGACACAACTAAGCGCGCACGATTTCGTTCTTCCGCTTTTTGTAAGCGAAAAAGTGGAGCGACGACACCCGATCGCGAGCATGCCGGGTGTTTTTCAGCTGTCCCTGAAGGAAATTGTCGATGAAGCCCAGCGCGCTCAGGACCTCGGGTTGCAGGCGGTCCTGCTTTTTGGTATTCCAGAAAAAAAAGACGAACAGGCAACTGGCGCCTACGCAGAAAACGGGGTCGTTCAAAAAGTGCTGCGAGCGATTAAATCGAAATGCCCCGACCTCGTCACCATCACCGATGTCTGTTTGTGCGAATACATGAGCCATGGCCACTGCGGCGTCACACGGATCGATGGCGAGCATTTCCACGTACTCAACGACGAGACGGTCGAGCTTCTGGTTAAAACCGCGCTTTCCCACGCCGCAGCCGGTGCAGACATGGTTGCGCCGAGCGATATGATGGACGGCAGGATTGGTGCGATCCGCGAGGCACTCGACGCCGGCGGCTTTGATCAAATTGGAATTATGAGTTACGCGGCCAAATTTGCCTCGGCTTTTTACGGCCCTTTTCGCGAGGCTGCGGAAAGCCCGCCGCAATTTGGCGATCGTCGTTCTTATCAGATGGATTACGCCAATGCGGATGAAGCCTTGCGTGAGGTTGCTCTGGATATCGATGAAGGAGCGGACATCGTCATGGTGAAACCCGCCTTGCCGTACATCGACATCTTGTGGCGCGCGCATGAGCGTTTTGGAAAGCCGATGGCGGCTTACCACGTAAGCGGTGAGTACGCGATGATCAAAGCGGCCGTCGAGAAAAGGATTGTGGAGGAACGCGCGGCTGTTCTCGAAATTATGACTGCGCTCAAACGCGCTGGAGCAGACGTCGTCGTTACATATTGGGCACGCGAACTGGCGGCATGGACGAGGGAATGAATAATGGCCGAGGTGAAACAACGAGGCATGCCCGGCTAAAACGGCTCGCTTTCCTCTGGGCGCAAGCGCACGGCTACTCGGCCTGCGCAATGGAAGTTAGTTTACCGCGATGCCGATATCGCGCCGACGTCGCTGCCTATCGATCGCTACCGAGAAAATCTGGATCGACCGCGATTTTTGAATGCAAGCAAGCGCTTTGCGATCTGCGAAGGGATAATTGCCACAGCGAGAGCGCTCGCAAGCTTCTCGATGAGGTTTGCCACCGCCGTCAGGTCCTCGAAAACAATCTGCGAGTGCATTATCCCAATCTCCGGATCAACGATTCGCTCTTTCCCGAATTTACTTCGCACGATTTCACAGCGATCGGCCACCGTGGATATACGCGTGTTCTGCGTCAGCTAAACGCGCTGCAAAATCGTCTCTACGATTGCACAAAGTTCGACAGATTGCTGCGCTACGGCTGTGCCAATTTGTTTTTCCTCGTCTTGCCTGCCGAGCTGTTCCGCGATTCGGAGATTCCGGTCGCATGGGGCGCCCTTGTAGAATGTGAGGGTGCGCTTGTCCTGATGCGCAAACCGGTCTGGCAGGAAACAACGGTCGAGGATCGAATTCGCTTTTTGCAACGCATCGCCATCGCGGGCACGCGAGTTTTGAATCGACAATTAGAAATCACGTTTGACGACGTAATCACCAAACGTTGTCGATCTTTCTAAGCCGTGTCGTTCTTTCGCGAAATCGGCACGAGCAAATTATGCCCCGTCATCTCCTTTGGCTGTGGAAGGCTGAGAAGAAACAAGAGCGTGGGCGCGACATCGGCGAGGATCCCATCTTCGCAGCGGAACTGTGCCGCATCCTTGGCCACGTAAATAAAATGGACAAGGTTGGTGGTGTGCGCGGTGTTGGGTGAGCCGTCTGGATTACACATCTGTTCGCAATTTCCGTGATCAGCAGTGACGATGCATTTGCCACCAAGACCGAGAAGCTTCGAGATGATCCGTTCAACGCATTCGTCCACTGTTTCCACGGCTTTGATTCCGGCTTCCAGAACTCCGGTGTGCCCAACCATGTCCGGATTGGCAAAGTTGAGAATGATCAAATCGTAATCTGGCATTCGCGCGAGCACTTCATCCGTGACCAGACACGCGCTCATTTCGGGCCGGAGATCATAGGTTGCTACCTTTGGCGACGGGATGATTTTTCGATCCTCGCCGGGAAACGCGCGCTCGATTCCGCCGTTAAAAAAGTAAGTCACGTGGGGATATTTCTCCGTCTCGGCAATGCGCAGTTGCGACTTGCCAGCCGCGCTCACAACTTCGCCCAAAATCTGCGGCAACTCTGGCGGAGCAAAAATGAACGGCGAAGGATAAGTGACATCATACTGGGTGAGAGAGACGAAGTGGACCTGCGGCCGCACTTCGCGATCGAAGCCGTCGAAGTCCTTTAGCAAAAAGGCCTGCGACAATTGCCGGGCGCGATCGGCCCGGAAATTGAAAAACAAGACTGTATCACCATCACGCACGCGCTCCTCATTCGCATAAGAAAAAATAAGCGGCGGCATGAATTCGTCGGTTTTTCCGTCCTTATATTGCCGATCCACCTCGGCAGATGGCGAAGCTTTGCAGAATTCGCCGCGACCGAGCACAATTGCGTCCCAGGCTTTTTTGGTCCGGTCCCAGCGGCGATCGCGATCCATCGCGAAGTAGCGACCCACGACTGTCACGATTTGGGCGCCGCTCTTCTGTAACTCTTTTGTGCATGTCTTTAGATAAGCGGCGCCGCCGGTTGGTGAGGCATCGCGTCCATCCGTGAAAGCGTGGATGAAGATTTCGATCACGCCTGCTTCTCGCGCCGCGTTTGCGAGCGCGATCAGATGCGAATAATGGCTGTGAACACCGCCGTCAGAAACCAGTCCAAGTAAATGGAGGCGATGACCACGCGCACCCGTAAAGGTTTCCTGTAATATCCGATTGCGCTTCAGCTCGCCTTCCGCGATCGCCTTGTTGATGCGGGTCAGGTCCTGGTAAACGATCCTGCCCGCTCCCAAATTAAGATGGCCAACTTCTGAGTTTCCCATTTGGCCTTCGGGTAATCCGACATCGGCCCCGCTCGCGCTCAGTTTAGCGCCCGGATATTCCTGATAAAGCCTGTCGTGAAACGGCGTCCGGGCGAGAAGCGTGGCGTCGCCATTTTGTTCGCGCTCCTTCCGGCCCCCGCGATTAATGCCCCAGCCATCACGAATAATGAGCATGACTGGGCCCGCCATATGCGCCGCACTTTGCCGGTGATTGGGAAGATCGACAAGTCTGGAGTATCGGGATTGACAACACAGAGGCCGCGCGCCTACATCGCCTCGTGAAGTGGCGTAACCAGTTGCTGGCGCTTTTCTGTCTCCTCGCTTTTGCCGGGCTTGGCGTTTTGTATTTTCAGCACTGGGTCATTCGGAAACCTTTCGGAATTATTTTGTTCATCGGAGAGGGACTTGACCCCAGTCGTCTGGCTCCAACACGCGCGTATGCCGGCGGGGCCGACGCACATCTGAATCTCGATTCGATGAGTCATCTGGCTCTGCTGACCAACTACTCGAAAGATTTCGCCGCTCCGGACCAGGCGGCCGCCGCAACTGCGATTGCGACCGGAGTGAGAGTGATTAATCGTGCCATTGCGGTTGATGGCCACGGAAAACCAATCACGAGCATCATTGAATTGGCGCGTGAACACGGACGTGCCACCGGGCTGGTAACAGATGGAAAACTCACTGCGCCGACCAGCGCAGCGTTTTACGCACATCCAGTTGATCCGAACGATGTCGACCACATCGCCGCAGAATTTGTCGAGGGAGGCAAGATCGACATCGCGATGGGTGGCGGCGTAGCGCAGTTCCTTCCTGCCACAAAGGCCGGAGAGAGACAGGACGGGCGCGATCTTCTACTCGAGCTGCGTCGCAATGGATTTGATATCGTGCGCACACGGGCCGAGCTCGAAGGAATTCCCGCGTGGCGCCGGCCGAAACTTTTCGGCGCTTTTAGCAATGTCGAGCTCGCGTTCGCGAACCAAGTCAAAGAGCGCAGCCAGCAACCGAGTCTTTCCGACATGGTGCGTCGAGCGATTGAATTACTTCAGTACAATCCTGGCGGATACCTGCTCGTAGTCGACGCAGGATTAATGCGCAACGCGGCGCAGGAAAATAAAGCAGAAAGAGTGCTTGGCGAAACGGTTGAATTAGACCACGCCGTTGCCACTGCACGACGCTACGCTGGCCAAAGATCGACAATCATTGTTTGCGGGGACGCAGCAATCGGCGGGTTGAGCTTGAATGGTTTCCCATTTCTCAAAGACAGCGGCATCGCGCTGCTCGGACTCAATTCTGCCGGACAACCCTGGATTACCTGGGCGACAGGTCCAAATGGCGCTAGCTCTTATGGCGCAGCGAAGATACCGGGCAAGCTGGAGACGAATCACGGCGAGCAACCAGCCGTGGAACAGCTGGAACCGGCCGCGCTTTACGCGAAATCCGCTCTCGGCACCGTTGACGATGTCATTGCGCTCGGCAGCGGCCCGGGCGCGGAGGCACTGCAAGGCACAGTCGATAACACAATCGTTTTCAAAATTCTTCGCGATGAACTTTAAAAGCCGCTAGTGTTGACAAATTATCAGTTGCTTCGCTCTGCGAGCAGACCTCAAAAGAAACGCTTTTTACAGATCGAGGCGACCGCATAGTGCAGCATTGATTTTTCCGCCGAGTTAAAGGACACTTTGCTCTCAGGCGCATGCAGCACGTCACCGCATTTTCACGACCGCAAACTGTTCCCGCTGCGCCCACCGCCGCGCCGAAAAAGACTCTGTGGATTCTGAACAGCTGGCGCGACCTGATTCTTTACGTCGGGACGCCGCTTTTTCTCGTGCCGATGTTCGTGCTGGCGCAGGCGCGCTGGAGCGCGCAAGACATTTACGTTTTCGTGGCAGCATTTGGCGCAATGGGCCACCACCTCCCGGGAATGATCCGCGCATACGGAGATCGGGCCCTGTTCGAACGGTTTCGCTGGCGCTTCATTTTTGCGCCGATTTTTTTACTCGGTGTTTGCGTAGCTTTTTACTGGTGGGACCTGAAGGGGATCGTTCTCGTCGTTTTCTTCTGGGGGGTCTGGCATGGGATGATGCAAACCTACGGCTTCTGTCGAATCTACGACGCGAAGACCGGCTCCTTTGCCACGCTAACGCGTCGCCTCGACTTCGCGACCTGTGCCGCCTGGTTTGCGACGGCGGTGCTTCTTTCCTCGCAACGCATGGCCGACACGCTCGAAACGTATTACGCCAGTGGCGGGCCCTTCATTCCGCCCTGGCTCCTGCACAACGCGCAGCAAATAATGCTAGGTGGCGCCATCGCGGTCTCAGTTTTGTTCCTGTTCAATTTCTCCCGGATGTGGGCGGAAGGGAAACGTCCCAATCCGGTCAAGCTGGCGCTGCTGGTCACGAGCATTGCGTTTTGGTGGTATTGCAATAACGGCGTGACCAACATTCTGGCCGGGATCGCGTTATTTGAGGTTTTTCACGATGTGCAGTACCTCTCGCTTGTCTGGATTTACAATCGCAGCCGCGTGGAAAAGGATAGCTCGATCGGCGGCTTCATGCGCTTTGTTTTTCGACGAAGCGGTTCGTTGGTTGGGTTGTACATCGGGCTTGTTTTTGCTTACGGTTCCCTCGCGTATTTCAATTCTCGTCTTGAGGTGGAGACGATCAAGCGTGTGCTCACCGGTGTGGTGGCGGCATCGGGTCTTCTTCATTTTTATTACGACGGCTTCATCTGGAAAGTACGTGACCGCTCGACGCGCGAACATCTCGGTCTGGCCGGCGGAAACGTATCTACGGCATCACGCGAATTCCTGCCCAGTTGGCTGTTGCACGGGTTAAAATGGGTTGCGGTATTTGTGATTCCACTCGGCACACTCTGGATCGGACAAACCCGGACAAAGACGCCAGAAGTGGAGCAGCAAGCTCGGATGACGTCCGATTTACCCAACAGCGCTCGCGCCCATTGGAAATACGGGTTTGCCTTACACAAAGCAGATCGTCTCGATGAAGCAGCAGAGCAGTACCGGATCGCTCTGCGCCTCAATCCAAACGAGAAAGAAGTGCATTACGGCCTAGGCCAAGTTCTCGTTGCGCAATCGCAACTGAATGAAGGACGCAGCGAACTGGAGGAGGCTTTACGCGGTGATCCGCGCAATGGCGAATTTCATTCCGAATATGGTTACGCTCTCGAACGCCTCGGTCAGAAAGATGAAGCCAGCGCCGAGTACGCAACGGCCACGCGCCTGGCTCCCAAATCCGGCGCGGTGCATTACGATTACGCGATGTTTCTTTTCCGTGAAGG
>CATPAV010000084.1 GCA_955652245.1 uncultured Candidatus Udaeobacter sp.
ATCCTAACTTTCTCGGTTTGTCCTTCTTGCTTTCCTCATACCATCGGCCGGAAACGCCCGACTACCTCTTGCAAACGGCCAGTGATTTGGCCTAACGAGGACACTTCCGCTGCCTCGAGCAACGCCGGGAAACAATTTTCGCCGCGCTCCACAACATCGATAAGTTTATCGAGCGCGCGTTTCGCTTTCTCCGCATTTTTCTTTTTGAATTTGGCGAGGCGATCGACTTGTAATTGCTGTTTCTTCCGCGGCGTGCGAGCGAGTTTTATTTCCGGCGCATCATCTTCGCCGTTGCGATACTTATTCAAGCCAATAATCGGACGGGTCCCGTCGTAAATCTGCTGTTCATAACGATGCGCCGCGTTCTGAATTTGACTGCGCTGAAAACGATCTTCAACGGCCGCGAGCACACCCCCGAGCCGCTCGATTTCGCGGAATTCATCGAGAATTGCCGCTTCCACTGCGCGCTCGACTGCTTTCATTCCGGGCGAACCGCTCAACATGTTCATCGTATGCTTGAAAATTCCTGATTCCTCGAGCAGGATCGCCTGCCCGTGCGCTGCCAGCCGGATCCACTCCTCGCTCGGCGTCGTGAACGGTTCATCGGCGCTGTTTGAATGACACGAATTCGTGGCATTCATGTACGCGAGCATCAGCTCTGCGGCGGTGCGAGTAAGGTTGTTTTTGAATTCCGCCGCGATCAGCGATCGGCCGCTTGTTTGCGTGTGCAATTTGAATAGCTGCCCCCGTGGCCCCGCGCCGTACGCGTCGCGCATTCCGATCGCCCAAATGCGACGCGAGACACGGGCGAGTGCGATGTATTCGACGTCGAGCCCGCAATCGAGAAAGAACGATAGGCGAGGCCCGAATTGATCGACCGGAATCCGGCGCGTAGTGAACATTTCCGCGTACGCGAAACCATTTGAGAGAGTGTAAGCCGCCTGTTGCACCGGCGTGGAACCGGCTTCGCCAATGTGATAACCACTGATCGAGATCGGATACCAGCGCGGCATTTCGCGCGTCGTGAATTCCACCATGTCGGTGAGAAAACGCAGCGAGGCTTCGATTGGGAAAATCGTTTCGTTCTGTGCCTGGACTTCCTTGAAAATGTCCGCCTGAACCGTACCGCGCAGTTTCGGAACGACTTTCGGCCCGAAACGGCGTTTCGCGGCCGCGATGTACATCGCCATAATGATCGGCGCCGGACCGCTGATCGTCATCGAAGCGGAGAAATTCGGCGAGCCAAGATCAAATCCATCATAGAGCCGCACCATGTCTTCGACTGTATCGATCGCCACACCGCCTTCGCCGATTTTTCCAAAGACGCCGTCCGCGTCGCTGTCGATGCCGTAAAGCGTCGGACCATCGAACGCGGTGCTGAGCCGATGCGTCCGCTGATGTTGCGTCAGATAATGGAACCGCTCGTTCGTATCTTCGGCCAGCATTAATCCGGAAAACAAACGCGTCGGTTCCTCCGGCGGTCGCACACCATCGGGGCTCACTCGTACCTTCGCGCCATTGGCGGAAGTTTTTTTTCCGTAACTCCCAGTTTCAATTTCGCGCACCGGCTCCAAATACATCTCGCGATATGCGCCGTTCAGAAACGGAAACTCACCCGGCAATCCTTCGCCAAAGAGATAACGCGCGATCTCACCCGGTTCGTCGATTTCCGGCAGTGCCAGGCGTGGCAACGGCAACCCAGTCGGTGTGTGCGTCACCGGCGTTTTTGCCTTGGTTTCGTTCCAACGATTGATCAGCTCTTGTCCAAATTTTTCGTCGCTTCGTGCGCGTTTTACCTGATCGACAACGAACCGGTTGTACTTCTCGACTGCCTCAACGACTTGTCCGAGTTTGCTCATGAATTCGCCTCCGTTTTCTTGCGTCTGACCGCTGACCTCTGGTGTCTGACTCCTGCTTTCTGCTTTCTTTGTCCCGGTTTCCCGGCTCCCTGATTATTTTCGGAGATTAATGCGAATAGCTGATCCACGCCAGGATCACGATGCCGTTTCGCGACCGTGTCAATCAGCCGTTGATCGCGGCGATTTTGCTCGAGACGCTGTTCGATCTCCGAGTGCGCAGTGCGCGCACGCTGGAGATCGCTCTTGTTCACGACGACGATGTCCGCCAGATCGAGCATGACGATCTTTTGCAACTGCAACCGGCTCCCGTAATCGGGATTCATCACCAGCACCGTAAGATCGACAATTCCATTTTTCTGAAATGGCATCGCCTCCTGGCCGGTGCCAACCGTCTCGATAATGACGTAGTCGAAATTCGATTGTGCGAGCAGAGCGAGACAATCATGCGTCGCAGGCGAAAGTCCGCCGGCTTGTCCGCGCGTCGCCATGCTACGCATGAATACGCGATCGTCCTGCGAATTGATCATGGCGGCTCGATCGCCCAGCAAAGCGCCTTCGCCGATTGCACTCGGATCGTGCGACAAAATCGCGATCCGTCCTTTTGGATTTCGGTTCAGATACCGCAGCACCAGCTCATCAATCAGCGTTGTCTTTCCCGCGCCACCCGGACCGGTAAAGCCAATTACTCTCGCCGTTCCATGTTCGATGTTCGATATTCGATGTTTTCTCCTTTGTCTTTTGGACATTGACGATTTTACATTGCCATGCTTGTCTTCGATTTTTGTGAGTTTTCGTGCCAGCTCGATGTCAGGTGATTTTGCGGGCGCTCTTTTCATGCGCTGTTTTCCGTAACGCTTGCGTGCGTAATCGGTCATTTCCGCAAGCGAAGTGCCCGCGAAGAAAATTTGATCCACGCCTTCGCGTCTCATCGC
>CATPAV010000085.1 GCA_955652245.1 uncultured Candidatus Udaeobacter sp.
CGCCGATGTTGGCCATAACGTTATTTGCGTCGATAACGACCTTCAGAAAATCGAACTATTGCAGGGGGGCAGGGTGCCGATCTACGAACCGGGCCTGGACGAGGTAATTCACCGCAATGTCTCAGCCCATCGGCTGCGCTTCACCAGCAGTATTCGGGAAGGAGTGGAGAACTCACAGATCATCTTTATTGCCGTTCCCACTCCGCAGCAGCCAAACGGTGATGTCGATCTTAGCTTTCTCGAGAAAGTCGCGCGAGAAATTGCGGGGGTACTGAGCGATTACCGGGTGATTGTCGATAAGAGCACGGTGCCGGTGAAAACAGGCGAAAAAGTCGCTGAATCGATCAAGCGCTACAATCGGCACGGCGCGAAGTTCGATGTCGTGAGCAATCCAGAATTTTTGCGGGAAGGCTGTGCCGTTGCCGATTTGATGCATCCGGACCGGATCGTGATTGGGGCGCAAAGCGAGCATGCGATCGATCTGATGAAGAAAGTTTACGAGCCTTTCATGGCGCCCATGCTCGTGACCGACATCAACAGCGCCGAACTCATCAAGCATTGCGCCAATTCATTTCTCGCGCTGAAAATTTCGTACATCAATGCGGTCTCTGCGATTTGCGAGGCGAGCGGCGCTGATGTTGAAAAAGTCGCGGATGGAATTGGAATGGACCGTCGTATCGGTCGTGATTTTCTGAATGCTGGCATCGGATACGGCGGCTCCTGTTTTCCCAAGGACATTGCCGCATTCATCACGATCAGCGAGAGGCTTGGCGTCCCGTTTGATTTGCTGAAGGAAGTGCAGCGAATAAACGCGACGCAGAAAGCGCGATTTCTAAAAATGATTAGAGAAACGCTCTGGGTCTTGCGGGAAAAACGAATTGCAGTCTGGGGCCTTACCTTCAAGCCAGATACAGATGATGTTCGCTCCTCGGTCGCGATCGAACTCGTCGCGGATCTGTTGCGCGAAGGAGCGCACGTCATCGCCTACGACCCGAAGGGAGTGGAAAAAGCTCGCACCGTAAAAAGAATTGACGCCGCTGAATTTGCTCCGTCCGCTCTCGATGCCGTGAGCGATGCCGAAGCACTGATCATCACCACGGAATGGAGTGAATTTGCCAATGTCGATCTTGCGATCGTGAAGGAAAAAATGAGGACACCGATCGTCTTTGACGGGCGAAATCTATTGGATCCCGAAACGATGGGCCGTCTCGGTTTTCACTATCATTCCATCGGCCGCGCTGGTGTGAAGTCGGGGTAGGTCCTTCGAGGAGATAATATGGCGCAGCTTTCCGCTCGCCAAATTGCGCTGGCAGCTCTACGTGAGTGGCGAAGAGAAAGACGTTTTGCTGATTCCGTTATGTCGAGGCTTTTTGCAGAGGCGGAGCTTACTGTTTCGAATCGCGCCTTCGCTCTCGAATTGTTTTATGGCGTCCTGCGCAATCTGCTCTTGCTTGATTTTTGGATCCGTTGCCTGCGTGCCTCTCGAATCGATGCCGGTCTTCGCGATCTTCTGCGACTCGGCCTTTATCAACTTTTGTTCCTCAAAACAGCTGAACACGCAGCGGTTTACGAAACCGTGGAACTCGCGCCAAAGAGGCAACGAGCGGTAATCAACGGCGTGCTGCGCGCCGCCGCAAGACAGCAAGATGAATTACGTAGGCGAGGCAACGCGCAGCCGCTGTTCGTCCGAACCTCGCATCCCCAATTTCTGATCGCACGCTGGCAGCAGCATTTTGGAGCTGAAGCCGCAAAAGAACTGTGCAGGTGGAACAACGCGCCTCCGCCAATTTACGGCCGAATCAATCGGCTAAAAATCGATCGTGATAATTTCCTCCGAAAATATCCCGGATCGCCCGCACTGGTCCACAATCCTGAGTTTGTAGAATTTCACGCATGGCCCACCGACGCTCTTAACCTGGGCCGTTGCTACATTCAGGATCCAAGCACTGCGATTGCCTGTGAGCTTCTCGATCCGCAACCCGGAGAAAAAATCCTCGACGCATGCGCCGCGCCAGGTGGGAAAACAGGCTATATCGCGCAGCTCATGCAAAATCGGGGCGTAATCGTGACGTGTGATCGCGACCCAGAGCGCCTTCGCGTGCTTGAATCCAACGTCACGCAACTCGGCATCCAAATTATCCGCAGCTTCCGTCTCGATTGGACGCAGGGACGCATCCCAAAAGAAATTGCTTCGATTGGCCCATTCGATCGCATTCTCGTGGATGCGCCGTGTACCAACACGGGAGTAATGCGACGCCGCGTTGACGTGCGATGGCGACTGCGGCCCAAAGATTTCCTCCGAATGCCGAAGCAGCAGTTCGAGATCGCGCGCGCGGCGATCAGACTGTTAAAGCCGGGCGGCGTTTTCGTTTACAGCACGTGTAGTCTCGAACCGGAAGAAAATGAAGAGTTGATCGGGCGTTTACTAAACGAGTTTCCGGGGATGCGACCTGCGCGCGAAGAATCCTGTTTGCCGTTTCGAGATCATTTCGACGGCGCGTCTGCCGCACGGCTCACGAATACCGGATAGTCGCAACGTTGCCAAAGAAGCTTAGTTGCATCTGGCGTGGCCAGTGGAATCATAACCCTCTTATGCACGATGCCCGCTTCGACAACCTCGCCAAACTTCTTGTGGAATATTCCATTCGACTCGGGCGCAACGAAACCGTCTTGATCGAAGCATTCGACGTTCCCGATGAAATGATAGTCGCGCTCATTCGTGCGGCGCGGAAAGGCGGAGGAATTCCTTTTGTGCAGACCTATCATGCGCGCGTGAGCCGCGCGCTGGCACTCGAAGCGTCTGATCGACAGCTAAATCTATTGGCGCGCCATGAACTGGCACGAATGAAGAAAATGGATGCCTATGTCGCTCTGCGGGGCAGCAACAACATCACGGAATTATCTGATGTGCCCGCGGAAAAGATGAAATTGATCGCGAAGAAAATGCGCGGTGTGCAGGACCAGCGAGTAAAAAAGACGAAATGGGTTGTCTTACGCTGGCCTACACCATCGATGGCACAGCTTGCCGGAATGAGCACGGAGGCTTTTGAGGACTTTTACTTCGAAGTCTGCACGCTTGACTATCGCAAACTGCAGCCCGGCATGAAGGCACTCAAACGGTTGATGGAAAAGACGGATCGAGTGGAAATTAAAGGGCCAGACACCGACCTCCGCTTTAGCTTAAAGGGGATTCCGGCCGTGATCTGCGGTGGCGATCGCAATATTCCCGATGGCGAGGTTTTCAGTTGCCCGGTGAGAGGTTCCGTTCAGGGTCATGTGACGTTTAACGCTCCCAGCATTTATCAAGGCATCGGTTTCGACGGAATCCGTCTTAATTTAAGGATGGAAAAATCGTCGATGCGACGAGCAACGAAACAAAAAAGCTTAACAGAATTCTCGATTCAGATCCGGGCGCCCGTTATATCGGCGAATTCTCGCTCGGATTTAATCCCTACGTCTTGCAACCGATGCGCG
>CATPAV010000086.1 GCA_955652245.1 uncultured Candidatus Udaeobacter sp.
AGGCTCCAAGCTTAGCACAAGTTGGCTAAGGGCCTGATCATAGTGGAAGGAACCGTTACCTGAAATCTGTAGCGTGTAAGCGATGATTGCTCCCATGATATCGCCCTGCCCGGAGAAAGTTGTGATAAATTCGGGAGCATCCAGGACGCCGATAAAGTTGCCCTGCCCGGCAATGTTTGCCGTGTGCGTGCTTCCATCGGTCGGCGTCACGCCATAGATGAGGAGATTGGCAGCGTAACCACTTTGATTAACGATGGCCTGGCCCTGCAGATTGATATTACCTTGAATGTCATATGTCGCGTGCGCGTTGCTATCCTGAGTGATCCCAGCCTGGCCGGACGTGTTCATATCTCCGGTTACCCAGATCTCAACGTAGCCCGGCGACTGAACGTGGGTGACAGGGTCCGGCGGCGGGGATTGGATGACGAGTGACTGTTTGCTTGAGAGAGCGATCGAACTCACCTGATAGCGAAGCGGACTGCTTTTCGTCGTTCCTGCCGGTATTGCAATCGTGATTACACCATTGCCATTGGCCGCGGGAAGCGCGGTAGAATACGAACCGCTCGCCCAGTTAGGCACAGGGACCTGTGGCACGTTTACACTAAACGGTGTGGAGATGGTGCCTTGGACGTGTTGGGTATTTTGGACGGCGGGGCCACTATAGGTCAGACTGCCGTAAAGGTAGGTTCCATTGGCCAAACTGGAACCGGTGCTGTCGAGAATGCCCACGTCGCCGTGCGATTCCCTTTTCGCCTGCACGTACTGCCCGTTGGTGGAATACAGCGAATTGCTCGAATCGAAGCTATCGATAAAACCATTGCCGCTCATGAGGAAGGTTCTGCGCGAGATGATCCCTCGGCTCCCGGTCCCCGTCGCCACTGGTTGCGCGGTCACTTCGATGGTGCGGGACGCTCGTGGCGTGGTGATGGCCGCGCCTCCTTTGCGATCAAAGCGGAGGCTAATTTTCCTGAGGTCGTTATCGAGTTTCTGGTTGGGAACACGAGGCGGGCCGGGCACCGCCGAGATCCCTGTGGAACGGATACGATACCATTGCAAACCATTCGTATCCTGAGCGGCCGACATTCCAGCCTGGTCGACCGTTACCCACGCCGAAACGCTCGTCGCCCCTTCCCCTTGCATAGTGAGGGTGAGCGCAGATGAAGGCAGGTAGTTATAATGGCTTGAGTCTGGCGCAGCACTGGCAGCGGCTGAAGGTGACGGGGCTGGCTCTGTCGTCGGTAAGTCAGTCGCGTTCTGATTTACGCTTATCCAATAGGTCCAGGTCTTGTTATTGAGCGCTCTAATCGCCGCATCGACACCGCTCTCCGCCGAGGTGAGCGACTGCTGCCAGCTTGCCGTCTGTATATCGGAGGTAGCGTTTTGCGACGTGATATAGAGACTGGTCGCACAAATAAGCGCCAGAATGGTAATCGTCAGCATTGCAATGATCAAAACGCTGCCGTGCTTTATCTTTCTTCGAGCTGTTTTCATTATGTTATTGTCGGGCCCCTGCGTTGCGCAGGAACGTGTTGCAATAGACGGTCGTCCCAGAGATTGCTCCCGGGCTGGGCAAGTAGGTAAACCTTGGCGAAAAAGTAACGCTGCAGCTGACACTCGAAGTCAGGTCCTGCGGACTTACTGTAAAAGAGGCGACATTCGTTGCGATCGCCGTCGTGGTATCGCTTGTTGTGGTGCCGCCGGAGTCTACTACGAGGACGCGTCGGTTGAAGCTGCTTCCGCTTTGCGAGTAGGTGATCGTTACGCTGCCGGTGCCGTAACTCAAAGCGCCACTCGTTAACGTTGGCGTTTGTGGATTGGTGTTCGAATCGTAATAAACGGGAACGGTTAGAGTGAGCGTGTTGTTGGCGACTGACGCGCTTAGGGAGCGGCGGCAGTCCATGGCGATGTAATCCAAGACCCGTAACTGGTCGCCCTCCGAGACAGAATATCCTTCCACGGCAGCGAAACTCCGCTGCAGAGCTACGCCTGCGGTCATGACCGCGGCCAGCATCAGCGAGCCGCACCCCACGGTCATCATCATCTCAACAAGGGTGAAGGCACGACGAATATTTTTGCCTGTAACCTTCATGGTCCGATGTTGCCTTTCCCGAAGACAGACGCGAGGTCACGGGTCCGTGTTCGGCCGTTTACACTGGTCCAACTGAGCAGAATATCGACTTTCAGCAGATCATTGTCCGTCGCCAAGCTTGCGTTTGTATCCGATTGGTTGCCGTTCGGATAGGTCGAGCTACGCACCCATTGATTGGCGGTCGTCCCGTCGCTTGGATAATTCCGCAACGTCCCCGCCGTGTTCATGTAACCGCTCACCGTGATGGTCTCGCTCAGGCTGCCGAGTGCCGCCTCCGATGTCGTTTTGGTTTGAACGACGTTTGTGTTGACGTAAGTCTTGTCGGCAATGTTGGAGTAGCTAAAGCCGCGAAACTTCTCCATGCGTTCCTGGAGCATCATACTCGCGGCGGTGGTTTCTTTCTGGTTTTTGAGCGCGACAAGGAGGCGTTGATTCGTCTGGAAAGTGGCCGCGCCAAAAATGACGCATACCACAATCGCGATGCATACCTCCGCGAAGCTGAAACCTTTCAGTGTGTGAAACTTAGCTATGTTAAGCTGCATGGAAATGCGGACTTGTTTATAAAAGCAATAAACATACCGATTTCCAGGCTTTCGGCCTAGGCCACCCTGATTGAGAGAGCGAAACATACGAACTTGGTCGGACGACGCTCTGTTTCGGAGCAAATTTCCCGCCAAAGATCGACAGCCAGGCAAGCTCTACTCTATGGGCTGACGCTCGCGATCAGCGGTGGCCCCTCCGGCGCACCCGACGCGGTTAGATGGATCGCTTGAAATCTCGTCTAGCAGGTAAACGTCCACTTTTCCGGCTTCTGATCCGACAACGACGCTAACTCGATGCAACGGTTTGCTTTCAGCTAACTTGACGATGAGCGTCGGGCGCGGATCGGAGCTAGAAAATTGGAATGTCGTCCGGCGGTCGCAGTCGATCGCGTGGAAGGCAGCCAATCGCTGTCCGGAGCTGACGAAGACGATCTCGCCGCCGGATTGAACTTTCGCC
>CATPAV010000087.1 GCA_955652245.1 uncultured Candidatus Udaeobacter sp.
CTAAGACTGCTTATCAGAATTTTTTCGCTCTTTGGAAAAATGCCGATCCCGACGTCCCAATTCTTAAAGAAGCAAAGGCGGAATACGCCAAGCTGCCGTGAATTCGACATCTTCAGATGTGAAGTTCGAGATCGGGCATGTCTTGTTCATCGACATTGTCGGTTACTCGAAGTTGCTCATCAACGAGCAGAGCGAACAGCTTCAGACGCTGAAGCAGATCGTCCGCGCGACTGAGCAGTTCCGCGCGGCAGAAGCGGAAGGCAAATTGCTGCGTTTACCGACGGGCGACGGCGGAGCACTCGTTTTCCGCAACAGTCCCGAAGCGCCAGTCATGTGTGCGCTGGAGATCAGCAAGGAGCTTAAGAACCATCCCGAACTTCGAGTGCGAATGGGAATTCACAGCGGCCCGGTCAATGAAGTCGCCGACCTGAACGAGCAGGCGTCAACCGTATGCGATTGAACGGCTGGGCAGCGTGTGGTAGAACACACGTATTCATACCGTGAACGCTTCGGAGAAAACGCAGGAGTTAGTCTATATTAGCAGAAGGAGATTCGATCGTTACGCCCGGACCGTTGCAGCACGACCCGGCCACGGGTTTTCGGAGAGTGTTCATCAAGGCGACGATTGCCGATAACCCTTATCTGCATGAAACCGAGTACGAGCGGTCGCTTGCAGCCTTGCCTGAGGCAACCCGCAATGCGTTGTTGTTAGGCCGGTGGGACTGTTTTGAAGGCGCAGTTTTTAGTGAATTCGATCACCGCGTGCACACATGCGAGCCGTTCAAGATACCGGATGAGTGGCCGATGTACCGCAGCGCCGACGACGGTTTTGCCGAACCATTTTGCGCGCACTGGTACGCTATGGATAAGTGTCACAACCGTTTGTACGTAACCGACGAAATTTACCAAAGAGGTTTGTTGCCCGAACAATCCTGCTACAAGAAATTTTCCTGAGCGTTATGGAACGATGAAGATTTTATCGGTCCACGGGTCTTTTACTTTGCTGCCAGATGCGTAACCGCTTACATCGATATATCTTCCGCTTGTATCGTCGAAGGGGCTGAAGACGTATCCAGGCTTGCCGGGGACCGACTTAGCTGTCGGAAATTCCAGCTTGGTAGAGGAAGCGCGCGGCGATGACGATGGCTCTGGTTTTGTTTGCGCCGTCTCCTCGCGACTCACACGTGAGGCAACAGTTGCTGAACGATTTGGAACCCTTTCGGCGGAGTTCTCTTCCGTCGCTGCAGATTTTCCGAGCGGCACTAAATGCACGGAAACCGGGTTTGGATAGAGAGAGTTGTATGCACCGCTGGCGGAATCGACCGCTATCCCAGCGACGGCTCCGACAACAGTGACGCCTCCGACAACAACATTACCCGCCATGGCCGTTCCGCCGGTTGCGGACCCCTTACTTTTAACTTTTACGGTTTGCGGAATATAGCCCGGCTTGCTTACCGTAACCGTAAAATTGTCCCGACGACTCTTCACAAATTTGGTTGGAGTGACACCTTCTTCTCCCGAAGAAAGCGTGACATTCGCTCCAGGCGGGTCGCTTAACACGCTAAGCTTATCATGAACCCCGCGGGTCACAGTGGCGCAAGCCGTGAAGAAGAAAAGTGGCAGGGACAGCAGATAGCTCGTCTTCATGAATCGCGGCCCGAACAGCCGAAATGATCAAATCGGCCTCCCTCGGTCAAGGCTAAAGTTGATTCGGCGCGACCCGCCACCAGTCGGCCATAACTGCGAGTACGTGAAAGCGCGCAACGCGCTGATCGTTGAGGCCGTGAAGATAGCCAACTCGTTTGTCGAGCCCGTGCTGGCGAGGCAAGACGACGGCGCGAGCCACGCCGCATGGACGCGCGCTTTCTCAATCGCGATGGACAACGCTCGCGGCTCCGCTCCTCAACGAAAAAGGGCCAAATTAGGCGGCAATCAGTGGAGCGGTTGGCTGCATCGCCTGGTTAGGCGTCTCCTACACTCCATCGTGTTTAGTGCATACAATCTCGTATTTAATCCCCTCCAGATCCTTGAAGAAGAGAGCGTAGTAGCCCGGGGGGGTATATTCTGGATACTCCCGTGGTGGACTCACTATCGTAGCCCCTATTCCATTCAGCTCGCAATGCAGTCTCTCGACTTCGGCGCGAGATTCCGCTTTAAATGCAAGATGATGTAGTGCCCCTGGTTTCCTGCGATGGATCGTGTCGCCCGCGAAACCGCTTCTCGGTGAGGTTATGGCGAAGGTCAACCGTGGATGGGTATACTCTACGACATGAAACTCATGCTTCTCTATTACGGCACTGACTTTGTTTTGAATGTCAAACCCCAAAACGGGAAGGAGCTTATCGTAGAATGGCACCGCAATGCTCATGTCTTTGACGGTTATCTGTATGTGGTCAATGATCGGCTCCATGGATTTCTTTCAGATTGTAGCGCAATCGCGACCTAATGAGGATTCGGCCCAATGATTGCGCCTTTGAAGACGCATTTTTTGGGTCTAATCCGCTTGAGTTTAATTCTGGCGCGGTCAAAATCGGGGGTCATGCCCGAAATATTTTTGTCGCTGAGGTCGCTGTTGGGTTACACATTTCTGTTCTTGGTGCTCATGCGGCCGCCTTCTTGATTTCCATTTCGGTGGTGTATTTGCCGAAGCGCGCTTTACTGTTGCACCAAGCGCGGTGATGGAGCGCCCGTTGCGCATCGGCCACATTCGTCGGATCACCTTTCCAGGCTTTGAGCACGGGAGCCTGTAGGGCGCGCCCAAAGGAAAAACTCAATTCCCACGGAGCGTGGTCCAGACGATTCATCGCGTTGAGATGTTCGGTAACTTGCAAATCACTTTGCCCGCCCGAGAGAAAGACAAGCCCGGGGACAGCCGCGGGGACCACGCGGTTCATGCAGCGCAGAGTCATCTCAGCAACTTCTTGGACTTGAGCTTGGTGCGGGCAATCTTTTCCCGAAAGCACCATGTTCGGTTTCAGTAGCATCGCTTCCAGTGTGACGCGGTGCTCGGACAACGCATGGAAAACGATTTCCGCCACTTGCTCGGTTACCTCGAAATGCCGCTCAATAGTGTGCGTGCCATCCATAAGCACTTCCGGTTCGACGACTGGCACCAGATCCGCTTCTTGACTCAGTGCCGCGTAGCGCGCCAACAATTCTGCGTTCGTCTCGATGCATCTGTGTGTAGGAATTTTGTCGCTAATGCTGATGACTGCGCGCCATTTGGCAAAGCGCGCTCCCAACTGCCGATATTCGGCCAGCCTCTCGCGTAGCCCGTCAAGTCCCTCGGTGATTTTCTCGCCGGGAAAATTGGCCATCGGTTTTGTGCCTTTGTCCACTTTGATTCCGGGAATGATCGCCTGCTGCTCCAGTACCTCGACGAAGGCACGACCATCGCGAGTTTCCTGCCGAATCGTCTCGTCAAAGAGGATCACGCCGCTGATAAATTCACCCAGACCTGTTGTGGTAAATAAAATTTCACGATACGTGCGCCGGTTCTCCTCCGTCGAAGCAACACCGATGCTCTTCAATCGCTTCTCGATCGTCGGCGAACTTTCATCCGCTGCCAGGATGCCCCTGCCCGCCGCGACGAGCTTTCTCGCCACAGATTCCAAATTTTCATTTTTCATGGCTCTCTCCTTACTGGGCTGCGGAAGAAATTAGTGGATGCGCCATCTACGAGAATAAGCTCAGCCACAGCTCCGACAGGCGCAAGGGGCGGCCCGGTTGAATCGCACTAGCTAAAATCGACACCGACCGCATGGCCGCCGGGGAGCCGTCGGCTGCATCGCTTGGTTAGGCCTCTTATCGAGTGCAGACATAGAGGTCATGGGATGGATTCTATCATGCTGGTCAGCTCTCGGCCGATCTCCCGGACGCGAAGGGCAACAGAGGAAATCTGTGAATAATCCAGCGGCTCGATTGGATTGTCGCTGGTGGGAGCCATCTTTCTGAGGTCAATAATGCTTAGAACTGCTTCCCCTGTGTTCGCGGAACGGCCGAAACAAATCGGGCTGTGTACGATGCGATTGCGAGTGGCGGAATGGCTGCGTGCTTCCCGCCAAAGATCATCAGCTCGCGTCTGATTGGTGCTAGAAAGCGGCGAAGAAGCGATAAGGGCAACGACCGCATCGATACGCCGGGAAAGCTTCTCTTTGCGGGCCTTCAGCGCAGCAGGCTCGCCGCCTAGCTTTTGAATCCACCGCAGCGACTGGAACTCTATAATCCAGAAGTTAATTAATCAGTCCACCAATACTCTGTGACCACAGGGACATATCGGGAATTTCAACGATGCGTGGGCTCATGGCCTAACTAGGTTTATACGGAATTTTTTCGTCTCCAAGCCTGTCAAGACAAAATATTTGTCTTTTAATACGCAAAAGAAGATCGCTTCGGAGCGCGACATTCTCTTTGCGCCCCAAATGCGGGGACGAAACAAAAAGCCGCCACGTGAAAAACTTTCCCCCGGCTCGACGGAGTCTCGCCC
>CATPAV010000088.1 GCA_955652245.1 uncultured Candidatus Udaeobacter sp.
CGATTCACCACCGGAAAGCGTATTGAGTGGTTGACCGAGGCGGAGATAACCCAGCCCGACTTCGTCGAGCACATCGAGCGAGTTCGACAATGTTTTCTGCTCGCCGATTTGCGAGAAAAACTGGATCGCTTCACTCACGGTCAGCTTCAGGACGTCGTGAATCGATTTGCCGTGCACCTGTACTTTCAAAACGTGCGGCTGGAAACGCCGCCCTTCGCATTCCGCGCAGCGCACATAAAGATCGCTCAAGAACTGCATCTCGATCTTTTCAAAACCGGTACCGCAGCAGCGTTCGCACCGGCCGCTGCCGGAGTTAAATGAAAACGCGCTCGCGGTCAGTCCTTGTGACATCGCCTCCGGCTGCGCGGCAAAAAGCTCGCGCACCCGATCATAAAGACCGAGATAAAGAATCGGCGTGGAACGCGGCGTGCGCGCCAGCGGCGCGTGATCGACCATCACAACTTCGCCGATGCGATGCGCGCCGGTGACCGACTTGCATGCACCAGGCTCTTGATCCGACGATTGCCCTTTGGCGCGCAGCAAGTTTCGATAAAGCACATCGTGAATCAGCGTTGATTTTCCAGAACCGGAAACGCCGGTAACGCAGGTGAAAACGCCAAGTGGAAGATCGACATCTATGGCTTTCAGGTTGTGTTCGCGCGCCCCGGTAATTTTGATCGCGCTCGAAAATTTCCGGCGAGATTTTGGAATCTGAATCGATTTGCGCCCGCTGAGGTAATCGCGGGTGCGGGATTGGGACCCAGAATCGAAAGCGCGGCCATCTTGCCCGCCGTTCGCGGCATCCGTGCCGCGAACGCTGGAAGCTCGCGCTCCCAAAAAATCCGCGCACGTCCCGCTGAAGACCAACTCACCGCCGCACTCGCCGCGGCCGGGACCGATGTCGATCAAATTGTCAGCCGCGCGGATAATTTGCTCCTCGTGCTCGACCACGAGCAGAGTATTGCCTTTGTCGCGCAAGTTATGCATGACGCGGATAAGCCGGCCGATATCGCGCGGATGCAGTCCGACGCTCGGTTCGTCCATGACAAAGAGCGTGTTGACGAGCGAGGCGCCGAGACATGTCGTCAGATTTACGCGCTGCACTTCGCCACCGCTGAGCGTGCGCGTCGATCGATCGAGCGTGAGATAACCGACGCCGGCTTCACAAAGATAACTCAAACGCGCGCAGATTTCCTCGCGCAACATTTGCACGGTTGGATCGTTGCCTGAGATGTCGATCTTGCCGAGAAAGTCGCGCGCGTTGGAAATCGAAAGTGCGCCGAATTCAGGAAGCGTCAGAAATTTCTTGCCGGACGCGATTTTGAAATTCAGCGCCTCCTGCTGAAAACGCCCACCGTTACAACGCGGGCATGTGGTGTAAGCGCGATAGCGGCTGAGCAGCACGCGCACGTGCATTTTGTAGGTTTTGCTCTCAAGCCAGCGGAAAAAACCGCGCACGCCGTACCAGCGATCATCCTCGTATTCTTCGTCGGCGAGATCGCCGCGCTTCTCGCCCTCGATCACGAAGTCTTGATCTGCCTTCGGCAATTCCTCGAACGGACTGCGAATGTCGATCTCTTCACGAGCGCACGCGCGCAGCAGATCCTTTTGCGATTCACCGAACTCCAGGCCGCGAAAAACCCGGACGACTCCCTCCTTGATGCTGAGGCTGCGATCTGGAATCGCCTTATTCAGGTCGATTGCAATCGTCCGACCGAAACCGCGGCATTCAGGGCATGCGCCCAGCGGATTATTGAAACTGAAAAGTCCGGGAGTTGGTGGACGTATATCAAGGTCGCAATGCGCGCAATGCCAGTCGGTGGAGAATGGTTGATAGTTGATCGTTGATGGTTGATCGACATCTGACAATGGAATGACATTGATCTTGCCTTTTCCAAATCGCAGTGCGGTTTCGATTGCCTCGACCAGCCGGGCGCGATTCTCTGGATTAATCGTTGTGCGATCCTGAATGACCTGCACCCGCGCACCAAGGCGTTTGATTTTGTGATCGGCATCGACGCGCACAATTGCGTTATCGATCCAAACGCGCAGATAACCCTGCTGTTGTAAAAACTCGAAGAACGCGCGCGGTTCCGTTTTTGCGGGGACAGAAACCCAAAAAGTGACGAGAATATTTTGGCCGCCACAGTCGCGCAAAACTTGATCGGCAATTGACTTGGCGGTTTCCGAGCGAATCTCGCGCCCGCAGCTCGGGCAAAAGGCACGGGCCACCCGCGGCCAGAGCAATTTTAAATAATCGTTGATCTCGGTCATGGTTCCGACCGTGGAACGCGAACTTTTGACCGGATTCGCCTGCTCGATCGCGATGGCCGGCGGAATGCCGCGGATCTCGTCTACCCGTGGTTTATCCATGCGATCGAGGAATTGCCGCATGTACGGACTAAACGTTTCGACGTAACGACGCTGGCCCTCGGCGTAAATTGTATCGAAAGCGAGACTCGATTTGCCGCTGCCACTTGGCCCCGTAACGACGGTCAATTTCCCCAGCGGAAGATCGACATCGATACCTTTAAGGTTGTTCTGGCGCGCCCCGCGAATCTCGATGCAACCGACTTTTAATGGCGCGGTGACGCATTCTTCCTCAACAGCCTTTGAACCCACTGGAAACAATTCCAGATGGTGACGATGTTCGCAAATTTCGCGCGCGAAAATATGCGTTCTGCAGGGTAAGCCGTTAGCTTTCCTGGGACAGTTTATTGTTTAAAACGTTCGGCGAGTTGGTCGCGCTGTTTCAATAACTCATCCGGCACGACCCCACCTAATGAATCGAAAAACTTCGCGTGCGAGGCGAGCTCCTTTTGCCATTCCTCGTGATCGATTCCCAGAATCTCGACGATGCATTTGTGCTCCACATCCAATTCGGCAAGATCGAGATCGTGCGGGCTGGGCAGCCAGCCAATCGGCGATTTGACTGCGCGGCCGGTGTGTTCACAGCGGTCGATGATCCATTTGAGGACGCGCATGTTGTCGCCGAATCCCGGCCAGAGAAATTGGCCCTTCACGCCTTTGCGGAACCAGTTCACGTTGAAAATCAAAGGCGGTTGA
>CATPAV010000089.1 GCA_955652245.1 uncultured Candidatus Udaeobacter sp.
AAGTGTCGCGACAAAGGAAGGTGCTTGATGGCTGCTTCACGTTCGGACGCGCTCGTGGTCTTCGGCGCCACCGGAGACCTGGCCTACAAGAAGATTTTCCCGGCGCTGCAAGCGATGGTGGAGCGCGGACATCTTAATGTACCCGTGGTCGGTGTAGCCAAAGCCGGATGGAATCTGGATCAACTTCGCGCGCGGGCGTACGACAGCCTGGAAAAACACGGCGGAGTCGATCTTGCGGCTTTCGAAAAGTTGACCGGTTTGCTCCGCTACATTGACGGTGACTACCAAGACCCGGCGACTTTCGCGGCTCTTCGCAAAGAGCTCAAGGACGCGCATCGTCCGGCGCATTACCTGGCAATCCCGCCTGTTTTGTTTGAAACCGTCGTGAAACAACTAGCGGAATCGAATTGCGCCAAAGGTGCGCGGGTCATCGTCGAAAAACCCTTCGGGCATGACCTGGCCTCAGCTCAGGACCTGAACACAGTCTTGCTTGGGGTCTTCAACGAAGCAGACATTTTCCGCATTGACCACTACCTCGGTAAGCGGCCAGTGAACAACATGCTGGTCTTCCGCTTCGCGAACGCGTTCGCCGAAGCCTTTTGGAATCGCACTTACATTGAGAGCGTGCAGATTACCATGGCGGAGGACTTCGGAGTGCAAGGCCGAGGAGGGTTCTACAACCAGACTGGAGCGATTCGCGATGTGATCCAGAACCATTTATTTCAGGTGTTGTCCAATCTGGCGATGGAGCCGCCGGTTCGGTCCGACAGCGAATCTGTGCGCGACGAGAAAGTGAAAGTACTGAAAGCGATTCCGCCCATCGAGGAGAAGAACCTGGTACGCGGCCAATTCCGCGGTTACCGAGATGAAAACGGCGTCCCCAAGGACTCGCAGACGGAAACCTTCGCCGCCTTAAAGTTGGAGATCAATTCCTGGCGCTGGAGGGGAGTCCCTTTCTACATCCGGGCCGGCAAATGTTTGCCAGTAACCTGCACCGAAATTATTGGCAAGTTTCGCAAGCCTCCTACACTAATTCCCGACAGTGTGTTGACGGAGAACCATCTCCGCCTCCGCCTGAGTCCCGAGGTGACGATCGCTATGGGAATGATGTCGCTGGCTCCGGGCGAAGGACTCTCGCTCCAAACCGGCGAAATGGTGGCCAGCCGCTCTCCGCGCGCCGATGAAATGGACGCTTATGAACGTGTGTTGGGAGCGGCGACGACAGGAGAAAGTACGCTGTTTGCCCGTGAGGACTACGTGGAAGAAGCGTGGCGAATCGTGGATCCAGTACTGAAAAAGAGCACGCCGATTTATCAATATGCGTCCAACACATGGGGCCCTGACGAAGTCGAGCGCGTGACCCCGCCTGGAGGCTGGCACAACCCAACGTCCGGTCCGGAACCGTTGACTCCAAGCGGACAGCCTGCATGACAGAAGAGGATTGCATAAGCGCAAGAACAAACGGGACACGTTTCTCAAAATCGCCGAATCCAAACAAACAAGTAACCATGAAAGGAATTTCTATGACTCCCGTGGCAACTGCCGATTCTGCCAGTCTCTCTGTCTTTAACCAGCCACTTTCTCCAGAAGAGCTGCGCAAGATGAACGCCTACTGGCGCGCGGCCAATTACCTCTCGGTCGGACAGATCTACCTGTACGCCAACCCGCTGCTGCGCGAATCTCTGAAACTCGAGCACGTGAAGCCTCGGTTGCTCGGCCACTGGGGTACGACGCCCGGGCTGAACTTTATCTACGTGCACTTCAACCGCCTGATCAAGAAATATGATCGCAACGTTATTTACGTTTGCGGTCCGGGACATGGCGGACCCGGCATGGTGGCGAACACCTACCTCGAAGGCACATACACCGAGCTTTATTCGAGCATTCAACAAAACGAGGAGGGAATGAGGAAATTGTTCAAGCAGTTTTCCTTCCCCGGAGGCATACCTAGCCACGACGCGCCTGAGACGCCTGGCTCCATACACGAAGGCGGAGAACTGGGCTACTCTCTGGCACATGCTTACGGCGCGGTTTTCGACAATCCCGATCTGCTAGCTTGCTGCGTCGTGGGCGATGGCGAAGCCGAAACCGGACCGCTCGCCACCAGTTGGCATTCCAACAAATTTCTCAATCCGGTACGCGACGGGGCCGTGCTGCCCATCCTGCACCTGAACGGTTACAAGATCGCGAACCCAACCGTGCTTGGCCGTCTCAAAGACGAAGAGCTAACTCAGCTCTTCACGGGCTACGGCTATAAACCATACTTTGTGGAAGGGCACGAACCGGAACCCATGCATCAGCTTATGGCGGCCACGCTCGACGCGGTGCTCGAAGAAATCCGGGCCATCCAGCGCGAGACCCGCAGCAAGGGATCGTCCGGGCTTCCAGTCTGGCCCATGGTCGTCTTGCGCACTCCTAAAGGCTGGACCGGACCGAAATTTGTGGACGGCAAGCCAGTCGAGGGAACGTGGCGCGCGCATCAGGTGCCGGTAGCCGATCTGGATACTAAGCCGGGGCACTTGGCAGTTCTCGAAGATTGGCTGAAAAGTTATCGCCCGGAAGAGTTGTTCGATGATAACGGTAAGCTAATTGAAGAACTTTCGGAGCTCGCACCTAAAGGTGAGCGCCGCATGGGTTCGAACCCGCATGCCAACGGCGGGCTGCTCTTGAAAGATCTGCTGATGCCCGAGTTTCGCGACTATACAGTTTCGGTCTCCAAACCTGGCACGCAGACCGCGGAATCCACCAAAGTATTAGGCGCTTTCCTGCGGGACGTGATGAAGCAGAATCTGGAGAACGCAAACTTCCGCGTATTCGGCCCTGATGAAACCGCCTCCAACCGCCTCGATGCTGTGTATGAAGCCACAGATAAGGTGTGGATGGAACCGGTTCTTCCGGTTGATGAGCACTTGTCGCCAGAGGGACGGGTGATGGAGGTCCTAAGTGAGCACATGTGTCAGGGCTGGCTGGAGGGTTATTTGCTCACCGGCCGTCATGGGTTCTTCTCCTGCTACGAGGGCTTTATCCACATCGTGGATTCGATGTTCAATCAGCATGCCAAATGGCTCAAGACCACACGTGAC
>CATPAV010000090.1 GCA_955652245.1 uncultured Candidatus Udaeobacter sp.
ACTTCGACACCTTTCTGTAACAGATGGTCCAGCAAGTTAGTTCCAATGAAACCTGAACTGCCGGTAACAAGGATCTTCACGGGCAAATAGATGGCAGCTCAGGCTCCTTGTTATGTCTGACGTTCAACGAAGTAATGTTCCAGCACGATGACATCCATCTGGGTTCTGAGGAAACAGTCAAGCGCCTCTTCAGGTCGACAAACGACTGGCTCATTTTCATTGAACGAAGTATTCAAGACGAGTGGAACGGCAGTCAGAGAACAGAACGCTAAGATCAGTTGATAATAGAGGGGGTTGGTCTCTTGATGGACGGTTTGCAAACGACCTGATCCGTCAACGTGGCAGACCGCCGGAATAAGTGCACGTTTCTCCGGTCGGATTTGGAAGACTTCCATCATGAATGGTACGTCGTCGTCCTGCTCGAACCAGTCGCCGACGGCTTCGCGCAGGATCGAGGGTGCGAAGGGGCGGAACGATTCGCGGCGTTTGATCTTCGCGTTTAAGATGTCCTTCATGTCGGCGCGCCGGGGATCGCCAAGAATTGAGCGGTTCCCTAACGCGCGCGGCCCCCACTCCATACGGCCCTGAAACCACCCAACAACTTTTCCTGCGGCGATCGCTGCTGCCGTACGGGAGGAGAGTTCGGATCGATCCGCGTGTTCTGTCATACGACATCCCGCCTCGCCTATTTCATCTTTGCGTTGTCTGAGTAAAGCAACAATGTCCTGGCTCGAAAACGCGGGGCCCCAATAGGCGTGGGGCATTGGGCTTCGCCTCGTTTCGTTCAGAACCTTGTGCCAAACCGTGTAGGCCGCGCCAATTGCGCCGCCTGCGTCACCCGCCGCGGATTGGACATAAACTCTCTTGAACGGCGTGTTCTTGTAGATCTTGCCGTTAGCGACGGAGTTCATCGCACAGCCACCGGCTAACGCCAGGTTCTCGTTACCGTACTTCACGTAAATAGCGTTGAGTAGATTGAAAAGAGCCTCCTCGTAAATCCTCTGTAAAGAAGCGGCGATGTCTTTGTGATGCTGCCCGAGGCTCTCTCCTTCGGCTCGGGCTGGGCCTAACAACTGTTCAAGAGCCGGCGAAAACAATGTGCCTGTCGAGGGTGAGCCATCATAGAAGCCGCTTTGGATGTTCTCCTTGTGGTGCCTAAAATATTTCAAATTCAGCCGGTAAGAGCCATCCTCTTGCAGAAGCACAACGCGCCGGAGTTGGTCCATGCAGTTAACTTCGCCATAAGGCGCCAACCCCATCACCTTATATTCATCGCCCCATTGTCGAAATCCCAAGTACTGTGTGAATGCTTCATACAAGCATCCTAACGAATGCGGAAAGTACACTTCGCCATCGACCGACAAAGTGGTGTCATCTCCTTCCCCCCACGCGGCGCTGGCGAAATCACCAAAGCCGTCGATGGATACCGCTGTTGCTTTTGCAAAAGGCGATACAAAGAACGCGGACGCAAGATGAGCCAGGTGGTGTTCCACGTGGTGAATCTTCCCTGTACAGGGCTGGTTGAACTCGCTGCTCAATACGTCACGGACGGAAGACTTCTGTTTTGTTTTGCGAAGGCGATCCGCTAACCAGCGTAGGCTTGGTTTCCGAGCAATGGTGTAGCCTAATTTCTTCACTGCGTTGGCTCTTGGGTTCCGGTTCAGCGCGATGTGATCAACATTTTCGATTGCTAAACCTTGGCTTTCCAAGCACAGGCGAATGGAAAGAATGGGGAATCCTGCCCAATGTTTGATTCTGCGAAGCCGCTCCTCCTCGACCGCGTAGACCAATTCACCGTCTCTTACCAAGCATGCAGAGGAATCCGCGTGATATGCGTTAAGGCCGAGAATTAGAGACATAGAACGCCGAGCCTAGAACAAACGGGAAGTGCGTGACAACAAATGAAACCAACGGAGGTTCTAAAGGTCAGCCCATCGCTGTCTGAGCCGAGGTAACTCCGACCGATACTTCAAGACCATTCCAATTAACCCAAGGGCAATGCCGATCCGCGGAAAGAACATTCGTGGTTGCGCAAGTATCCGTATTAACCAACCAAGATGCGTGCGCTCGGCCCAATGGGGAATTGGTCGCTCGGTTCCCGAGAGAAAGCCAAGCCCAGCGCCGACGCAATGGATGCAGGGTCGGTAGAGCAGATAGTCCCGCAAATAGAGAGCGAGATTTTCCTCGCCGCTACCCGGCATTGCGATCA
Organism: uncultured Candidatus Udaeobacter sp.; assembly: GCA_955652245.1. Taxonomy (GTDB): domain Bacteria; phylum Verrucomicrobiota; class Verrucomicrobiia; order Chthoniobacterales; family UBA10450; genus Udaeobacter. Next base: position 2,210 of record CATPAV010000090.1, read on the forward strand.
CGATGTTTCGCGGACGCTTTTCTTCGATCTTTAAAAGCAGCGCGTGGCCATGCCGTAACGCAGTCGGCTGGGACGCTATATAGCAATTGTCCTCATCAACCGAAATGTTTGCAGCGCGCAACCATTCCATCGCTGCGTTTCTTGCATGACTCGAAGCCAAAACCCAGAAAGCACTGTCTCCGTTAGCTAACCCACCACCGTCGACTAAGTGCCGCAAATAGGTGATCCCTGAGATATTGGTCAGTCGGCGGCCGGTCGTCAGTTTCCACAGAACCGCCAAGAGGCCGCTGTCTGCGATCGCGAGATCCGCACTTTCCATCGCGCGCCGATATTCTTCATCATATCTTAGTTTAATCAGCGCTGGAGCTGATGGGATAACGATGTAACCCCCGATAGACGTTAGTTGCGCAATCGCTTCTTGAACGGTTCCGACAAAGAACCGGATTCCCAACACGCTTTCATGCGGGATGCCTGCTGGGGCGTTCGGATCAGCGTCCATATTTCTCACGCGCGCCCTATCCGCAACTGCGTTTCACTGGAAAGTTTCGCTCTTTCTCCCCTGTGCGCACAAAAACGATGCGCCATTTCATGCATCGATGTGAAGGTCTTTGAATACTTCATCGATGGAGCGCGCGGGCTCCGTGCGTCGCGCCGTTATCGTCATCAAATCAAGAATGTCTTCCCGCCATTGTTGATTTCTACAAGCGAGGCAAAAATTCTTTCGCGTCTTTCGCGGTCCCCCTCCGGCATCGCTTTCACCTTAGCAATGAATTCTGCCGCGCTCATAACAAAAGCAACTTAGTGGCATCCAGGCGCATATTCAACTGCGCGTCATCATGCTCAATCTCTTTCTACTGTGCGGCCGGCTCGTTGGAGCGGCGGCAGGTGCTCCCCGTACTTAAGAATGAGCGTTGGCAATATGCGAGCGTTCAAGAGACGCGGTAGGAATTTTCGCGGCTGCGAAAACAGGCGAAATAGCCATCCGAGATACAGGCGGTCAGCCCAATCCGGAATTGCGATCTGATCTCCGGTTAAAAATCCCAACGCGGCTCCGATGCAATGAATGGTCGTTTCGAGGTCGAGGCGGTGATCAAGGAACGCGCCCAGTTTTTCCTGAACGCCGCCGGCCAGCCCAATAATAATATGCCGCGGACGGCGTTCTGAAATTCGGTAAGTTAAGATTTCGTCTTTGACTTCCGCGCCGTAAATCGGCGCAACGTAACAATCTGCCGAGTCGATGCGAAAACCTTGTCCTATCAGCCAGCTGATCCCCTTCTCTCGCGCAGGTTCGTTTGGAAAGATCCAAAACGTGCGGCCCGCTTCGCGCAGGGTTGGTTGGCGCAGGAGCTCTTTTAAATATGCGAGCCCTGAGATTCGCTTGATTCGCTGTCGCTGCAAGAGACGCCAAAGAAGCACCATGAATCCACTATCGGGCAACACCACGTCTGCTTCCATCACCGCATTGCGATAAATCGCATCTTCGGTCAGACGCGCGAAGCACGTGCCCGATGGCGCCACGATCAGTCCCCCACC
>CATPAV010000091.1 GCA_955652245.1 uncultured Candidatus Udaeobacter sp.
ACGTAACGGCGCGCCGCTCAAACCGCCCGCTTGGTCGCGCGCTGACGGAATGGGTGAATGATCGAGCGTCGTATTCGTCGCGATAATTCCCGCGGCTGCATTCTCTTTGCAAGTCGCGATAATTTCTTCCAATTCGACGGACGAAAGCTCGGGCGCAATTTTCACAAGCACTGGCTTCGTGTTTTTCCCATTTTCATCGCCAATCGCGCGAAGCAATTGCGAAAGTGCAGCCGCTGCTTGCAAATCGCGCAAGCCTGGCGTGTTCGGCGAGCTAACATTTAACGCGATGTAGTCTGCAAATTCACGAAGCAATCGGAAGGAGTAGAGGTAATCATCCGTTGCTTCCTCGAGCGGCGTCGCTTTCGATTTTCCGATGTTGATCCCGACCGGAACCGCAGGCCACCGCCCGTTCTCGCGCAGTTTGTGCAGCCGTTCCGCCACAGCCTCCGCACCGTCATTGTTGAAGCCGAGGCGATTGATCAATGCTTGTTGTTCAGGGAGGCGAAAGATGCGCGGCTTGGGATTTCCCGGCTGGGCCTTGGCGGTCACCGTGCCGATTTCGATGAAACCGAATCCGAGCGCCGCCCACACCGGCAGGGCTACACCATTTTTATCCAGACCGGCCGCGAGTCCGATCGGATTTGGAAAATCCAGGCCGAAAACGGTCTTCGGTTTTGCTGGAGGCCGAAAGATGTCGAGCGCACGCAACGCAAGATCGACATGTGAAGCGCCTTGCAGTAAGGCGATCGTCAGATCGTGGGCAGCCTCAGCATCGAGGGAAAAGAGCAGCGGCCTGACGAATCGCTCGTAGGCATTTTTCATTTCCCGATGCAAAATTGTCCGAAAACGGAATCTAGGATTTGTTCGACATCCACGGCGCCGATTACTTCTCCGACGGCACGCAATCCTTCATCCAGATCCACCGCGACATATTCCGCCGTCAGCCCGTCGCGCATCGCTGCTCGGGCGCGATTGCACGATTCCAGCGCGCGGCGCAAACAATCGCGATGACGGGTGTTGATCGCGACGGTGCTTTCCGGCCTCAGGTTTTGTTTGGTAATGCGCGTCAGAATTTCGTTTTCGAGCTCTGCCAGACCTTCTCCCGCCGCGCACGAAATACGCAGCGCATCGAAACTTTTCCAATCCGAGTGTTCGGGCAGATCGCTCTTGTTCAAGAGCACAATTTCACTCCCATTGCCGGCGCATTCCTCAAAATGCGAAGGCTGTGGCGCGTTGCGATCCGCGATGTGAAGGCGCAGGTCCGCCGTTTCCAGTGATTTTTCCGTACGCGCGATCCCTTCCTGCTCGAGTGCGCTTGCCGATGTTCGCAGGCCGGCGGTATCGAGCAAGCGGATTGGCACCCCCCGAAGATTGATCATTTCTTCGATCGTATCACGCGTGGTGCCGTGCGTTTCGCTCACGATCACGCGTTCGTAACCGAGAAGCCGATTCAGCAAGCTCGATTTACCTGCATTGGTCGCACCATAAATCACCACCCGGACGCCTTCGCGCAGAATGCGGCCCTGATCGGCCGTGGCGAGCAGAGCGGAGATTTCCTCGCAAACCGAATCGAGGCGCGCCCGCAACGTTTCGCCTTCGTCCGGCGCGATGCCTTCCTCCGGAAAATCGATCGAGGCGTTGATGTGCGCGGTCATCGAAATCAATTCGTCGCGGATTTGTCTGATCTTGTCACCGAGCCGGCCTTCGAGCTGCTCGGTGGCGGAACGCAATGCGAGATCGGTCCGGGCGCGAATCAAATCGATGACTGCCTCGGCCTGGGTTAGGTCCATTTTGCCGTTGAGAAATGCGCGCTCGGTGAATTCGCCCGGGCGCGCTGCGCATGCACCTGCGCGCAAACAAGCTTCGAGCACGTGCGCGCTGACCAGCGTCCCGCCGTGACAACTGATCTCGATCAAATCTTCGCCGGTATAACTGGCGGGCGCGCGATGGATCGATAGCATCACTTGATCAATCAATCGGCCCTCGCGATCGACGATCTCGCCGAAATGCTGAACATGTGATGCAAATCGTGACGGATTTTCTTTGCCGCGAAAAATTTGGTCGGCAACTTCAATCGCGTTCACGCCGGAAATTCGCACCAGCGCAATCGCGCCTTCCCCGGCGGGCGTTGAAATCGCGGCGATAGTGTCGCCTGGCACAAACGGTTCCTTTCCTGCTGTCAGACTTGTCGATGTTTTAAAATCTCTTTCAGCGCGGCGATGCATTGCTTGTTTTGTTCCATCGTGCCCACGGAAATGCGCACCCATTCCGGCAATTGGTAGCCTTTAAGGGGGCGCACAATAATTTTCCTGGCGAGCAATTTCTCAAAGACAGCGGCACCATCGCCGACCTTCACCATTGTGAAATTTGCCGCGCCCGGCACAAAATGGAGTTTCATCGCTGCGAATTGCTCCTGCAAATAAGCGCGGCCTTCATCGACGAGACGCTTGGTTTCGTGCTGATGCGCCTCGTCTTTGAGCGCGGCCAGCGCACCGACATGCGCGATGGAATTGACGTTGAAGGGCTGCCTCGTTTTATCGAGCACGGCGATTAAGCCGGAGCGCGCGACGCCATAGCCAATCCGCAGACCGGCGAGTCCGTGGATTTTCGAAAAGGTCCGCAGAACAACGACGTTCCGATCTTCGCGAACGTATTGGAGCGTGTCGGGAGAATTTTCGAGGAACTCGAAATAGGCTTCGTCGAAAACAACAATGATATTTTCCGGAAGGCGCGACATGAACTTGTCGATCTTGTCCTGAGAAATTAAAGCACCGGTGGGATTATTGGGATTTGCGATGAAAATCACGCGCGTCTTTGGCGTGATCGCATCCAGCATCGCCTCGAGGTCCTGCTGATAATCCGGGCTTGGCGTTTCAATCGTGCGCGCGCCGAAAAGGGTCGCGATCAATTTATAGGCGATAAAGGCGTATTCGGACGTGATCCCGTCATCACCGCGATGGAGGAAGGCATGGCCGAGGAATTCGATCACCTCGTTCGATCCGTTACCCAGAATGATGTTCTCCGTGGTGAAACCGAGCCTGGCCGCAAGCGCCTCGCGCAGATAAAAACTTCCGCCATTGGGATAAAGCTGCGCGTTTTGGAGCGCCGCATGCATCGCCTCTATAGCTCTGGGCGAAGGGCCCAGCGGATTCTCGTTCGAGGCGAGTTTGATGATCGAGTCTGGATGGACACCGAGTTTGCTCGCGGTCTCCTCGATCGGCTTGCCTGGTTCGTAAACCGCAAGATCGCGCAACTGCGGGTTCGCCAATTTCCAAATCATTGGCGCAATTTAGGCAGAATTATATTTTACGCTCGCCTATTTTGCGATCTGTCGCCATGGTTCGGTGTGCGATTTCCGCTCCTGAGATTTGATCATGACGACGACCACGACGGACAAATTGATTTATCTCGATAACAACGCGACGACGCGGCTCGATCCCAGCGTGATCGAGGAGATGCTGCCGTTTTTGAAGGAGCATTACGGCAATCCTTCGAGCGGTTATGCGTTCGCCGCAAGAGCGCGGAAAGCTCTCGATTTTGCCCGTGAACGGCTCACGGCGCTGCTCGGGTGTGAGCCTTCGGAAATTGTGTTCACGAGCGGCGGAACGGAATCGAACAATGCGGTGATCAGCTCGGCGCTGCAATCTGATCCGCGCGGCAAACACGTGGTCACAAGCGCTGTAGAACACAGTGCCGTATTGCGGCCCTGCCAGGATCTCACGAAACGCGGCTGCGAGGTCACATTTGTGGGAGTGGATCGGGATGGACATGTCGATCTTGTCGAGCTGGAGGCGGCGATACGCCCGGAAACGGCACTCGTTTCGATGATGTGGGCGAACAACGAGACCGGTGTTTTATTTCCAGTCGAGCAGATCGCGGAAATATGCCGGGCGAAAGGCGTGCTGTTTCACACCGATGCAGTGCAAGCAGTCGGGAAAATCCCGATCCGTCTCCGCGATACGGTAATAAATTTTCTTTCGCTTTCGGCCCACAAATTTCACGGCCCAAAAGGCGTGGGCGCGCTTTACGTCAATCGGCGAACGCGATTTCTCCCATTAATTGCGGGTGGCGGTCAGGAAAACGGGCGCCGTGGTGGAACGGAGAATGTTGCGTCAATCGCGGGCTTGGGGAAAGCAGCGGAACGCGCTGCCGAATATCTCCCGCAAGAACAAACGCAGGTTCGAGCGATGCGCGATCGATTTGAAAAAGCGATTTTGCAAAGCGTAAACGGCGCATCGGTTAATGGCGCCCGTGCCGCGCGGCTGCCAAACACCACAAGCTTTTTGTTTGAAGGGATCGAGTCGCCTGCGGCCCTGCTATTACTGGATCGACATCACATTTGTTGCTCGGCCGGCTCGGCCTGCCGGACGGGGTCGCAGGAAGCGTCGCACGTACTGCGCGCGATGGATTCGAGCAGTGACGTCGCGCGGCGCAGCCTGCGCTTTTCCCTCGGTCGGTATAACTGCGAGTCGCAGATCGACCGCGCGATTGAGATTGTTCCGAAAGTCGTCGAGAGGCTGCGCCAGTTATCGCCCGCTCTGGAAACCGCCGTTTCAACTGTAGCCACGGCTCTGTGAGCCCTCCCGCGGCTTGAGTCACTGGATCGATAATTTTCTTGCCTCTCAATATGGTGTACGCCTGTTATTCCTAGAATGGAGACGCCACGAGATCCTACCGCTTCCCGCTATGAGCACGCGGCGCATGGACTGCGCCGGCGCGACCTCGATCCTGATCCGATCAAACAATTCTCAAACTGGTTCACTGCGGCGATCGAAGCTGAGATTCGCGACGTCAACGCCATGAGTCTCGCCACCGCCGGACGCGACGGCAAACCAACGGTGCGAATCGTCTTGTTGAAGGGATTCGATCAGGACGGCTTCGTGTTTTTCACGAATTACGAAAGCGAAAAAGGCGTGCAGCTCGAAGCCAATCCGTACGCGGCGCTGGCATTTTATTGGATCGAATTGGACCGACAAATTCGCATCAGCGGGAAAGCGGAAAAAACTTCGCGCGACGAATCGGAGCGCTATTTTCGTTCGAGACCGATTGGCAGCCAGCTTGGAGCTTGGGCGTCGCGCCAGAGCGAAGTGCTCGATGCACGCCGCGTATTGGATGCGCGGATGGCGGAGATGACCGAGCGCTTTGGCGGCAAACCCATTCCGTTGCCCCCACACTGGGGTGGTTACCGAATAAAACCCGACACGATGGAATTCTGGCAGGGCCGTCCAAATCGCCTGCACGATCGATTTCGTTACCGACTGCAGAGTGACGGCAGTTGGTTAATCGAACGGCTCGCGCCGTGAACGCAAATAGTCCGGGACTTAAATTCGCGCTGAGCAAGCGCAGATCGGCAGTCATCCGCTTTCGCCAAGGCTACAGCGCCACAAATAGACCGCCGCTACAGCGATTTTGAGGGACGCGTTGCCGCCACCATTTGCGAACTATTTGTATGATCAATCCCAATAACGACGACATTACGAGGGACGAACCGCTTCCGATGCCACTGCAGTCGACCGAAGAAGAATTTGGCTCGGGTGGGCGCGAGCAGTTTCGTCGGACACAGAATAAAATTTCCACGGCAATGACTAACACGTGGGAGGGAACAAAAGAAAAGGCAGGCCGGGCACGCGAGCGGACGGAATACTTCGTGCGCGAAAATCCAATGCCGACCATCCTCGGCGCCCTGGGACTCGGAATCGCCGTCGGATTGGCGATCCGCTATGCGACCGAGCCTAAAACCGAAGTCGAAGTAAAATCCCCGCTCGGAAATGTGAATTGGAGCTGGAGCTTTCTTTCACTTCCTTTCTTGTGGCCGTTCTTTAAATCAGCGAAGGAGAAATACGAAACCTCGGCTGAAGCGGTCAAGGACGGTGTTAAACGATTGAAAAAGATCGACATCGACGATTACGCCAAGCCAATCCGCAAACGCTGGAAGGCGTGGACACGTTAATCGTCTCTCGTGTTTGGGCGAACAGCTGCGCGATTTCGCAGGGTAGGGTGGATCGAGGAGTCCCCAACGGCGCGCCGTAGCGTAGCGAAGGCGGCTTGCTCGATGCTGATCTAGGTGGCGAAGCCGCATTTATTTTAGCATCGCCTGAGGAGCGAGCCGATCCACCTTCTGTTTGAACGCGCCCGCGTTCTCGCGGAAGCTGTCGATCTTCGCATGGCGAATTCGAATTCACCGGAAGGTCTGGGGAGCGCGCGCGCCCCGCGTGCTGGCGACGGCCCCGTCGCCGTCGCGAACTTTGCGAATTCATCCGAGCAGCTCGCTTGGCAACGCAATCCGGTCTTTGAATTCTTTGCCTCGCTCAAGCTCGCGGTCGTTTTGCTCGCGGTGCTGATCATCGCTGCGATTGCGGGGACGATTTACGAATCGAGTTTCGATGCGAAGGTCGCCCGCGCCTACGTTTACGGCGCGCCGTGGTTTAATCTCTGGCTCGTTCTTCTCGGCGCGAACCTCACGGCCTCCGCTCTCTCACGGTGGCCCTGGCGCAAACATCATCTCGCCTTTCTGATCACGCATCTCGGTATCATCACGCTGCTGATCGGGTCGCTCATCGGTCGCATTTGGGGAACCGAAGGAACCATCACTCTTTTCAAAGGCGAGCCGGCGGCGAATCGTTTGCTGGTAGATCAACATCAACTACGCGTGCATGATGTGGACGGGATCGTGAAGGGTTACGCCGCAGAATTTTTGCATCATCCGCCAACTCCACAGCATCCACGCAATCTTGGACGGCTCGCTTCTGGCGCGCGTTTACAGATCGTCGATTACGCTCCCGCAATAGAAGGAAAGCTGAATCCAAAATCGCTGACCGATGGTGGTGCGCCCGCGCTCCATTTTACGATTTCGACCGCCATGATGAACCAGCGCCTCGATAGCTGGCTGCTCGCGAACGATCCACAGCACGGAAATTTTTCGATGGGCTTGGCCAATATCGAGCTCAAGCGCGGCATCGCACCGGGTTTTGGTAGGGACGGATCGCCGAGCCGTCCGGACGAGCGCACGATTACGCAGCCGAGCAAGAGCGAAGCAGAAGTCGAGCTTGAGGAATCCATCTTTGCGTTCAGCAAGGCGCCAGAAGATCAGATTGGACGCGCGGCCAAAGGCGGCAGCACGGGCGCGAAAGTCCGGCTCGATCCGCCGCAAAATGGAAGCAAGGGACGCATCGTAATTTTGCTGGACGGAAAAGAAAACAGCTTCGATGTCGCGGAGAATCTTGGGCGCGATGTCCAAATCAACGGAACTCCGTTCACTATCAAGATCGACAATTACTGGCCGGATTTTCGGATTCAGGATGGCAAACCGAGTTCTGTCACAGATCAGCCGAACAATCCGGCAGTTCTCGTCACAATCCGCGGCAAAGGTGTTCCTGCTAAGGCGCCTGAAACCAAGAATCCACACGGTGGCACCGAGATGCCCACTACTGGCGGCCCGCCTACGATGCCTGCGCCCGGCGGAGAAGCGCCGAATCATCTCACGCTCTTCATCGAGGATGACGGTGCAATCACCTACGACCTGATTTCGCGAAAGAATGGCAAATCGTCCGGCAAGATCGACATGAACAAGCCGCTTCCGACGGGTTGGGCGGATTGGCAGGTTGTCGTCGATAAAGCGATGCCGCACGCCGGGCAATGGATGGATTTCGCTCCGGTCGCATCGACCGCCGCGACGGAAAATCCGCCCGATGGCGTGAGAATTCGGATCCAACAAAACGGCGCTACATTTGAGCAATGGGTTCCGGCTGGCTGGCAGATCACTGTGCCCACTTCGCCTGCGGAAACGCAGATTGCCTACGGCTGGAAAATTGTTCCGTTGCCGATCGGGCTCGAACTGCTCGATTTCGAAGTGAAACGCAATGAGGGAAGCGATAGCCCGGCCGGTTTCAAAAGTACGCTGCGCGTTGTCACGGCCGACGGCCAAGCCGCCACCGGTTCGTGCTGGATGAACAATCCATTCAGTTATCCCGGCGCATGGTGGCGTACGTGGACTGGCCTCACTTACAAAATCTCGCAAGCATCATGGAATCCGGAAAATCTCGCCCAAAGCACTGTGCAGATTCTGCGCGATCCTGGCTGGTTGTTGAAATGGATTGGCTCGTTACTCGTAGTGGTTGGCGTGTTCATGATGTTCTATCTCCAGCCTTACCGCAAACAAACCGAAGGCGAGCCGATTCTGCCTTCGGCTCCAGAACCGCAAAACCGCCAGCCGAAACCGGGTCGCACTCCAGCAGTAATTGGACATTGAAGTGCAGCGCCCGGGGGATCCGCCGGATCGAAAATGAAAGTGAAATTCAGGAGTCTCCTTCTGTTAAGCGCGGTTCTCTTGACGGCATGTGGTTCGGGAAAAAGTCCGGGTTCGATTGCTCGCACGGCGGAATCGAATCCGTGGGGATATTACAGCGGCGCGCCGGAGACGCGTTGGAACTCCGATGGTCGCTCAATGACTTTGTTGAGCGAGTTGCGCTACACCGATCCGCACGGACTCGTCTGGGTCGCGCCTGCTGGGTCGACAGTGGACGGCGCGTCAATCCCGCGCTCGCTCTGGTCAGTAATGGGCGGGCCGTTCGAAGGAAAATATCGGAACGCTTCCGTGTTGCACGATACTGCCTATGAGCAACACAATCGCCCATGGCAGGATTGCGACCGGATGTTTTACAACGCGATGTGCTGCAGTGGCGGGGGCGTTGAGGAAACGAAGACGATGTTTTATGCGCTCTACCGTTTCGGGCATCATTGGAAATTCTCGATCAAACGCGCGAAAGCCGTGAAATTCGGCGGGAAGATGGTGGCAAGAGCAGAAGAAATTCCGCGGGCAATCCCGGTGAATGAGAACGCTGGCCGTTCCGATGCTTAGCTTTCAAATGACTTCAATACTTCCATTGCAGGTCAAGTTCGCTCCAGCCAGCGGTGGCTGAGCTCTTTCTCGTTAGACGTAATGCGTGCGCGTTAGTTCAACAGCACGATTGCATCACGCCGCTGCAACATGTTTCACGTTCCGCTTCGGAGCGTGTTGATTTATGGCGACGATCCCGCGCTTTACATATCGTTTCGGGCGTCTGCAGCAGCACACGTGTCACATCTTCATCATGCGTAATTGAGCGGACGTCATATGTCGATTGAAAGAAATTTTCATCGCCGTACTCGACGCGAATCGCCGCATCGAAGTTCAGCGGAATCATGCCGCGCACTTTGTTGAAGATTTTCAGAAACTTGGCCGCGGTCATGTAATTATTGTCCGGATTGGCCGGTACCCAAAGCTGGACGATCGTCTCCTGCCATTGGTTCGCCTGCCCGCCGCAATCGACCGTGTCGAGCGAAGCTGCTTTCAATTCCGTGAGATGATAGCCGGTGTGGACCGCGTGACCGTTTCCATCCACAAAAACTAATTGGTTCTCAGGCGCACGTCGTAATTCGGAGATGAATTCATTTGTTTTCATGCGTTCTTTTTGTTTCCCTTCGGTTTTCTTCGGCTGATTCTGCAGCAGACCTTTTTCCGCCGCCGGCGCTCTCCATTCATTGCCTGGTTTTTTGTCATCCACTCCCGCAACCCGGCCAGGACGTGCCGCACGAGCGGATCGCCATGCTGCGCCCAACGA
>CATPAV010000092.1 GCA_955652245.1 uncultured Candidatus Udaeobacter sp.
GATGTTGCGTTTGATGAAGTGGGAAAAAAAGCGAGCGCAATCACACCGGTGCCCGGTGGCGTCGGTCCGATGACGATCGCAATGTTGATGTCGAACACCGTGAAGGCGTGTCGCGCGATCAATTCGATCTGACGATTTTCGCAGTCAACAAACGCAAGATTGACGGCTGAACTCGCGCGAGATGCACAAAGAAGGACGCGAATCGCGGCGCCAGGACGGCTGCGCGCGACAGCTGATTTACCCACAGTCGTCCGCGATACATGGCCGCGTGCGCTTCCGCGTACTCAGTCACTGGATCGACATCGCACTTTCCACTCATGATCTTTACGATTGCCTGCGCCGCCAATTCACCTGATCGAAGCGCGTAATAAATTCCTTCACCGGTAAACGGTTCAACTACGCGGGCCGCGTCGCCGACCAGAAACAATTTTTCGCGTGCAGGCGCCAAGGCGGCGCGAGTGAGCGGTGTGATGGTCCGCCACTGATGATTCTGCTGAAGAGAAAACTGTTTCTCGGCCCAACGGCGGAGCGCAGGCATATTGAAAGGATTGCTCACGAGGCAGAGGTTCAATTCCTCGCGATTTACCGGCGCCTGACCGGAATACCCTTCTGGCAGAAATTGCAGGACAACGCGATTACCAAAATCCGCCGGCAGCGGGATGTGTGCCTGCAGCGCGACCCGTTCGCGCGAAGGCCGCGGAAGCAAATTGCAAAGACGCGCTACCGTTGAGTTACGGCCATCCGCACCGACCAGCGTTTTCGCTGCAAAAATTCTTCCGCCCGATGTTTCGATTCTCCACCCATCGTTGTTCGCGCGCTTCGACAGTGCGCTAACCGTCGTTTCCTCGCAAATATGCGCGCCGAGTTCGCTCGCGCGCCTTAGCAAAAGAGCGTCGAAAAGACTCCGTTTGACCGCGATCTCGCTCGCTTCGCCTGATGGAAGATCGACAACAATTTTTCGTCCCCTGATTGCAATAAATTCCACCGAATAAAGAATCCCGTGGGGCAATTGGCGGACACGCTCCGCCATTCCAAGTCGTCGCAACACCGGCCAGCACGCTGGATTCAAACAATCGCCGCAAACCTTTTCACGAGGAAATTTTTCGCGCTCAAGAACGATCGTTCGGAGCCCGGCGGCGGCGCAAAACGCCCCGCAGCTCGATCCGGCCGGCCCACCGCCGACGATGGCCACGTCGAATGTTTCCATTTCGTTCAGTCTTCAAGAAATCGAACCCGCATAAAGTCATTTCCGCGCTCGCGAATCGTGTCTATCTTGAGGGATAACGCAGCTCGGCAGATAGCAGCCGATTCAGGAATAAGCGTGGATACAAACTAATGGGCTGGTCTCTTCCAATTTTTCGCATCGCCGGAATTCAATTGCGAATTCACGTCACCTTTTTGCTGCTGATCGGCTGGCTTGCTTTCGGCTATTACGAGCAGGGTGGCTCGGCGGTGGCGGCAAGCCGGGTGCTGTTCATCCTGCTGCTTTTCGCTTGTGTCGTGCTGCACGAGTTTGGGCACGCGCTTGCGGCGAAAGCTTTTGGGATCAACACCCCGGACATCACATTGCTTCCAATTGGAGGGGTCGCGCGGCTGGAGCGAATGCCGGAAAAGCCCGTGCAGGAATTAGTCATCGCTCTGGCCGGGCCGATGGTGAACGTAGTGATCGCGCTCGGTTTGTTTGTGGCGGGCGGGTCGCAGGCGTTCCTTAATCCGTCAGCAGTCGAAGGGGGCGGCCTCATCGCGCAGTTGCTAACCATCAACATCTTGCTGCTCCTCTTCAATTTGCTGCCCGCGTTTCCAATGGATGGCGGACGCGTCTTGCGCGCGCTCCTGGCAACGCGACTCAGTTACGCGCGCGCCACGCAGATCGCGGCCAGCATCGGCCAGGGATTTGCGTTCGTCTTCGGATTCATCGGGCTGATTTGGAACCCGTTCCTGATCTTTATCGCCTTATTCGTTTATATCGGCGCATCGCAAGAAGCGGCGCTCGCGCAGATGAAAGATGTATCGCGCCGTTTTCCGGTCTCAAGCGCGATGGTGCGTGAATTTCACACTCTTCCGGAAAACGCGACGCTGCAGGAAGCGGTGGACGCTCTCCTTGCCACCTCCCAGCACGATTTTCCGGTCGTTGATGAAACAGGGAACGTCGCCGGTGTGCTCACGCGACACGATCTGATTGCGGCTCTGCGCAAAGATGATCCGCAGCTTCGCGTGGGCGACGTGATGCGGCGCGATATTCCCACCGTTACTACCGGCACACGTTTTGAAGAAGCATTCCGGATCATGCAGGAATGCAACTGTCCCGCGGTCCCGGTGCTCGACAGCATGAAGCGACTGGTCGGTCTGCTCACGCCGGAAAACGTGAGCGAGCTTATGATGGTGCAATCGGCGCTGCCGCGGCGTCGCGTTTCATAAGGTGGATCGACCGCTTCCGCGAGCGATGCTAAATTAACATCGAGCAAGCCGCCGTCGCCGCAGCTACGGCGTGCCATAGGGGACTGCTCGCTCCACCCCGATTGTCGATCCTGCCGTGAAGGGTACATTGCCGCCCGACAATGGCATCACTGACAAAGGAGAAGCCGGATTTGCAAAAGAGGGTGCACGAAGTGCCCCACAAACCCGGTGTGTACTTGATGCGCGATCGGTTTAACCGGGTGATTTACGTCGGCAAAGCGCGCGACCTGCGCAAACGCGTCAGCTCCTACTTCCTGCCATCGAAAATGGCGCAAGCCGATTTGAAGACGCGTGCCATGCTTGATGCGGTTTGGGATTTCGAAACGCATACCGTGCGCAGTGACGCGGAATCGCTCTTGCTGGAGGGCAAACTCATCAAGGAATATCGGCCGCGGTACAACGTTTCGTTTCGTGACGACAAGCGCTTTCTTCTCGTCAAAATCGACATGTTGGAGGAATGGCCGCGTTTCCGGCTTGCACGATTCAAAAAGGATGATGGCGTCCGCTACTTCGGTCCGTATGCGCATTCCGGTGCGCTGCGGCAAACGCTGAATTTTATCCGCAAAAAATTTGGAGTGCTCACGTTCGGCCGCGGTTCGCCGACGGAGCGCGAATTGAAATCATCAACTTATCAGGTGCCGATGCGTTTGAGCGAGATTAACGCGGAGCAATATCGCGAGCGCGTCGCGCAGGCGTGCGAATTTCTTGAGGGACACTCGCGCGAGATGATCGCCACGCTCGAAGCAGAGATGCGCAAAGCGGCGGAGAAAATGGATTTCGAAAAGGCGGCCGAACTTCGCAACATGGTTGAAGATTTGCGTGCCACCACGAAACCGATGCGCCGCTTTACCCGTTGCAGCTTGCCCAGCGCAATCGACCCGATGGCGGACGTGCAGGCGCTGGCCGATGCGCTGCAACTTCCGCGCGCTCCACGTGTTATGGAATGCTTCGATATCTCGAACATTTCTACGACACACGTCGTAGCGTCGATGGTCTGTTTCCGGAACGGCGTCCCGGACAAGGACAATTATCGGCGTTATCGAGTGCGCACAGTGGAAGGGCAGGATGATTTCGCGAGCATGGCCGAAGTCGTTCGCCGGCGGTATTCGCGTGTCCTGCTATCGATCGCCGAAACCGGAAACCGGAAAGCGGAAAGCGCTCCCGTGGACGCCACAGAATATTCTCAAGAAAATGCATTCGAAATTGCGGAACGCCTGACCAATCCGCAATCCGCAATTCACAGTCCGCAATCGTACGTTCGATTGCCCGACTTGATCATTGTGGATGGGGGAAAAGGCCAGCTTTCCTCGGCATGCCGCGAGCTACAACGGCTCGGGCTGCATGATCTGCCGATTATTGGGCTCGCGAAGGAACACGAGGAGATTTATCGACCGGGCCGGGCGTTGCCGCTTCAACTGCCGATCGATTCCGGCGCTTTGCGTTTGCTCCAGCGCATTCGTGACGAAGCACATCGCTTCGCCAACGCCTATCATCAGCTGCTCATGAAAAAGCGGATCGGCGAAAGCGTTCTGGACGATTGCCCCGGTGTCAGTCAGAACCGGAAAAATCTGCTCTTGCGGCGGTTTGGTTCCGTGAATCGTCTGCGCAAAGCAACCGTGGACGAAATTGCCGCCGCGGAAGGGATTGGCCGGAAGCTGGCTGAAGAAGTGCACCGCTTCTTGCAGCGGCATTGAATTACCGCAGATTTCGCGGTTTAACGCAGATTAGTTAAGAAATGACGTTCACCCGAATCTGTGAAGATCTGCGTAATCTGCGGATCGTAATCGTTCTCTTTATCGTTCCGTTTTCTGTTTCTGCCCAGGCGTTGCAGCCGTCGGCTGTCCCAAGCGCCAGTCCGGCCACGGAAGAAGAGACTATTATCCCGACTTTTGAGACGCAAAAGCTCGCCCGCACGTACATTCTCGATGTTCCCGCACCGCGTGGACAGATCACGGACCGCAACGGCGTGCCGCTGGCGCAAAACAGGCTGAGTTACAATCTCGCGATCAATTTTCCGACGCCGCTCGATTTTTCGGACGCGCAGGTGCTCAGCTTCGTCCGGGAAAAGATCGACAAGGCCGGCAAATTAATCGGCCGAGCGCTAAGAATCTCAGACGAAGCGATTCTGCGGCATTATCGCAATCGTGGAATCATGCCCTTGGAGGTCTCGCAAAATCTGAGCCAATCCGAATACGAAGAGATCAAAGACAATTTGCCGACCGGAATAATCGTTCGGCCAATTTACGTGCGCACATATCCCAGCGGAAAAGTGGCCGGACAGATTGTTGGTTACACTGGAAAAACTGGACGCAATCCCGACGGGATTATCGACAACCACGAAACGCTCTGGCCCGAAACCGAGGGGCGCGAAGGACTCGAGCAAACATTCAATGACATGCTCACCGGCAAGCACGGCGAGTACAAACTCACCTTCGACAAAGATGGCCGGAAAACTTCCGAGAAACTGAGCACGCCACCCGTACCCGGATACAACGTGGTCACCACGCTTGATCTTCACCTCCAGCAACTCGCGGAAAAAGCTCTCGAAGCAAAAGCTAAACGCGGCGCCATCGTCATTGTCGATCCCAATAACGGCGACATTCTTGCGCTGGCTTCGTGGCCGAGTTACGACCCGAACGTCTTCATCCCATCCATCTCGGCGGAAAAATTTAAAGCCTTGCAGGACGATCCCAATATTCCGCTGCTGCCGCGGGCATTTCGTTCGTCTTATCCGCCGGGATCGACATTTAAAATCGCTGTAGGCATCGCAGCGCTCGAGAGCGGCGCGGTGACTTCAGACGATCGATTTGAATGCGTTCCGGCGATCCAGATTGGCAACCTCACCTATCACAACTGGAAGAAAGGCAATCGCGGCGCGCTGAATTTTGTTCAGGCGCTCACCGAATCGTGCGACACCTGGTTCTATCAGGCCGGAATCAAGACCGGCGCCGAACCGATCATCGATTGGGCATTAAAGCTCGGGTTTGGCGCGAAATGCGGCATCCCTCTGCGGGGCGAAGCGGAGGGCCGGGTGCCGAACGATGAATACATGAAGGCAACGCACGGCCGCAGATTACTCAACGGTGACATCGCAAATTTATCGATCGGTCAGGGCGACATGCAAGTCACGCCGCTGCAAATGGCCCAAGCCGTAGGCATCGTGGCGAACGGCGGCACGTTTTATCAAACGCGACTCGTTCAACAGGTGCAGACATTCGATAACAAAATCGTCACCGCGTATTCCGTTCGTGCGAAAAAGGAGCTCGGTCTCTCATCCGGGACACTCGACGAATTGCATACCGGGATGATCGATGTCGTGAATGGAGCTGGCGGCACAGCGCATCAGGCCAGTCTCGATAACGTCGAAGTCGCCGGCAAAACCGGCACCGCCCAATGGGGCCCAAAAAACAAGGAGCGCACGGCGGCATGGTTTACCGGGTATTTACCGGCCGACCAACCACGATTCGCGTTCGCTGCGCTCTACGAAGGCGACGTTGGCAGCACAGTGCACGGCGGCAGCACCGCGGCGCCGATGATCGCAGATATTTTCAAGGAAATTTACAAGGGACAACAGACGAACGGCCACAAGAAACGTCGCGCCCGCGAAGAAACAGAAGTGCGCCGCGCCGAGCCTGTCGAGGAAGAAGACGAGTCGGATTAGTCTTTTGTCATTCCGAGCCGAGTCGAGGAATCTCTCATTGTTAAACAGTAAGAGATCTCTCGACTGACGCTTGACATGATAATTACGCGGCCGCCGTTTCCTTCGGCAATTCCGTCGTCCCTTTAAACTTCGGAGGTTCTTCTTCGATCCCGAAGTTTTCGGAATAGAAATTGTCGATCTTCGCCATATCGTCGCTCGTAAGCGGCGGACATTCAGGAGCTTTCGCGAATTCAACGAGCTGCTCTTCGTTATAAATATTGGGTAGAGTGGAGGCGACGCGATCATCTGCCAGCAGCCATAGCAAGGCCGCCTGACCGAGGGTGCGTTCGGAATTTTCGAGAAAACGCAACTTGTCGATCTTCTTGATCCCGTTGAGCAGCCAACTGCGCGGTCGATGACTGCGGTGATCGGTTGGCGGGAACGTCGTTTCCGCGGTGTATTTTCCTTCGAGCATGCCAGATGAATGCGTGACGCGAATTAAGAACATTGTGTCTTTGCCTGCTTCGGTCGCGGCATCATGCATTGCGCGCCCGGGATGTTGCTCGAGCATGTTGCAAATATGTTGCAGGCTCGTGATGTCGCGTTCACGGATGCAATTGACGCCTTCGTAAAGCCACCCGATTGCCGGGCCCAGCGCGATGCCGTAATGCCGAATTTTTCCTTCGGATTTTAGTTTCTCGAGCGCGGTCCAGACCGCGTCATCATATACCTGCTCCATCCGGATATTGTGAAGCTGGAGAAGATCGATTCGATCTGTCTTCAATCGCTTGAGCGCTGCATCGGTCGCGCGCGAAATCGCTTCCGGCGAAAAATCCTGCGGAATTTCGCGCTGACCGCGTCCGCGCGCTTCGCCGTAGTTCACGAAATCGTAGCCGACCTTGGTCGCGATCGCGATTTCATCCCGTTGTTTCCGAAATGCCTTCGCGATCAGCTCTTCGCTCAATCCATTTCCGTAAGTATCAGCCGCATCGAACAGCGTGACGCCGAGATCGAACGCCTTGTGCATGAGCGCGATCGCTTCACCCTCGGTGAAATTTCCCCACCAACCGGTCGAAATCGTCCAGAGC
>CATPAV010000093.1 GCA_955652245.1 uncultured Candidatus Udaeobacter sp.
GATCGCATCCAACCTAAAAATCGAGCGGCAGCTTCTTGGGCTCCTCGATGCACTCTTTCACCTTGATCAGGAACGTGACGGCTTCTTTTCCATCGATCGCGCGATGATCATAGCTGAGGGCGAGATACATCATCGGACGGACTTCCACTTTCCCATCGATCGCAACCGGTCGCGGCATGATTTTGTGCATGCCGAGAATTCCGCTCTGCGGCGGGTTAAGAATCGGTGTGCTGAGAAGCGATCCGTAAACGCCGCCATTTGAAATCGTGAACGTGCCGCCCTGCAAATCTTCAATTTTCAGTTTGCCTTCGCGCGATTTCACCGCGTAACCGGCGATGTCGAGCTCCAGTTCTGCAAAACTCTTTTTATCAGCGTCACGCACAATCGGCACAACCAGTCCGCGCTCGGTTCCGACGGCGACGCCAATGTCGTAAAAATTATTTTGGATGAAATCATCATCTTCAATTCGTCCGTTGACCACGGGCACCGCCTTGAGCGCTTCCACCGCCGCTTTGATGAAAAACGACATGAGACCGAGCTTGATGCCGTTCTTTTTTGTGAACGCTTCCTGCGATTTGGCGCGCAATCCCTGCACCGCGCTCATGTCGCATTCGTTGAACGTCGTGAGAATGGCAGCGGTCTGCTGTGCCATCACAAGTTGCGCAGCGATCTTGCGCCGCAATGGCGACATCTTTCTCCGGATAAATCGATCGCTTTCCGGCTGCGCCTGTCGATCTTCGCGATCCTCCTTCTTTTCCTTGGGCTGGACAGCGGCAAGCGCGTCACCTTTTGTCAGGCGACCATCCTTTCCGGTTCCTGAAATTTTTTCCGCCTCGAGATGTTCTTCTTCAACAATGCGGCGCACCGCGGGCGACAGAGGTTTTTCTTTCTCCGGTGGCGTCTTTCGTTCTTTTTCTTCTACGCGCTTTTTCTCCGCATCGGGTTCTTTCTTTTCCTCGGGGGGCTTCTCTGTCTTCTTTTCCTCCGGCGCAGATTTTGAGTCATCGATCGTCGCAACCACTTCGCCGATTTTTACCTCCTGACCTTCGGCGGCTTTCGTTTCGAGAACGCCCGATTTTTCGGCAACGATCTCGGTTGAAACTTTCTCGGTCTCAAGAGTAAAGAGCGCCTCGCCCGCGTCTACGAAATCGCCGGATTTTTTATGCCAGACGGAAACCACACCGCTGGAGATCGATTCACCCACCGCGGGAATTTTCACGTCGATGCTCATGAACGGCTTACAGTATGCGCAAACCAAGCGTGTGGTCGAACCGAACGTTTTGAACCTACGCTGTGGCGCGCCCCTTCGATTTCGCTCAGGGCAGGCTCAGGTCGCGCGCTACATTTTAGACGTCAAACGCTTCGGCGGTCAGGCACGCCTGCTCGCGTTTGTGGATGGCGAGCGCACCGACCGCCGGACTGGCACTGGCGTTGCGACCGGCGTAGGCGATGTCGCGACCGAAAAGCTTGCGCAGTCGCGGCTCGATGAAACTCCAGGCCCCCATGTTTTGCGATTCTTCCTGGCACCAGACAAGCTTGGCGGTCTTTGGATACGGCTTGATCATGGCGCGCAGCTTTTTTTCAGCGAGTGGGTAAAGTTGCTCAATGCGGATGATGGCGACGTTGTCGATCTTTTGCGCATCGCGATAATTCAAAAGGTCATAATAAACCTTGCCCGAGCAAAGAATTACGCGCTCCGTTTTTTCGGCGGGACCGACTTTCGGCGAACTAAGAATTTCTTCGAAGCCACCACTGGTGAATTCCCCCGCGCGGGACGAGGCGAAATCGGCGCGCAACAAACTTTTCGGTGTCATGATTATCAACGGTTTGACGAAATTGCGTTTCATCTGCCGCCGTAGGACGTGAAAGTATTGCGCGGAGGTGGTGAGGTTACAGACCTGGATGTTATCTTCGGCGCAGGCTTGCAGGAAACGCTCGAGGCGCCCGCTGGAATGTTCGGGGCCCTGGCCTTCGTAGCCGTGCGGCAGGAGCAAAACGATTCCGCTGGGCCGTTGCCATTTTGATTCCGCCGAGACGATGAATTGATCGACTATGACTTGGGCACCATTGGCGAAATCACCAAACTGCGCTTCCCAAAGACAAAGCATGTTCGGGTAATCCAGCGAGTAACCATAATCGAAACCCAGCACTGCCGCCTCCGAAAGGAGACTGTTATAAATGCAAATACGCGCCTGCTTTTCCGCCAGATGCATGAGCGGGATGTACGGGTGGCCCGTTTTAGCGTCATACAGAACGGCGT
The DNA here is from genome assembly GCA_955652245.1 of uncultured Candidatus Udaeobacter sp. Classification (GTDB taxonomy): domain Bacteria; phylum Verrucomicrobiota; class Verrucomicrobiia; order Chthoniobacterales; family UBA10450; genus Udaeobacter. The sequence continues at coordinate 2,261 of CATPAV010000093.1, forward strand.
GGCGAGTGCTAAAGGTTCCGCGCGAACTATCCTGACCCGATAATCTGACTGGAATTCCCTCCAGAAGAAGTGATCCAAACGCGAGCGCCTCGGCGTAATGCCATTGATACGGACCGCCGGCCTCAAAAACTTTGCGCTGAAGGTCGAGGACGATGCGTCTTATTTTCGGCTGAATGTTGAAATCCGCCGGCACGCGCGTCAGCCCATCGACAATGATCTTCAACGTCTCTGCGCTGACAGCGGTAGATACCGACGAGCTTGTGTATTCCGGTTGAAACACCGCCGTCGATTCTCTGAACTTCGCCTGTTGATCGCCTTTTTCTTTCTCGAGCGCTTTTACATTATCCAACGGCATTTCGAGTCGAAGCTGAAACTCCGTTTCAAGCGAGGCCGCGTCGTCTTCAGTAAGTGTTCCAGCCTCGAGCAGCTCCCGTTTGTATAACTGCGCTACCGACGGCCGCTTCTCGATCCTGGCGTAAAGATCGGGCTGAGTGAATGACGGTTCGTCAACTTCCTGGTGGCCACGTTTGCGGTAGCAGTACATGTCGATCACGACATCGCGTCCAAATTCCTGACGAAAATCGAGCGCCATGTCGGTCACGAATTTCACGGCGAGCGGGTCGTCGCCATTCACGTGGAAAATTGGCGCTTCAATCATCTTTGCGATGTCGGTCGCGTACATCGACGAGCGCGCGTCTTCGGGCAGTGTTGTGAAGCCGATTTGGTTGTTCACGACTATGTGCACGGTGCCGCCGGTGCTGTAACCATGCAGTTGCGACATGTTGAGGGTTTCCGCGACGATCCCCTGCCCCGCAAATGCCGCGTCGCCATGAATAAGGAGAGGCAGAACTTTCCGGCGATGTTCGGTGTCGTTACGAATGCGCTGGCGCGCGCGTGCCGTGCCTTCGACAACTGGATCGACCGCTTCAAGATGGCTTGGATTGGCCGAAAGCCTGATTTCAATTTCAGCGCCAGTACCAAGTTTTCGCACCGTGCGATAACCGAGATGGTACTTCACATCGCCATCCCCCGCGACCAGATCGGGAATATAGTTTTCGGTGAATTCAGTGAAGATGACGTTGAGAGATTTCTTCAGGAAGTTCGCGAGCACATTGAGACGGCCGCGGTGCGTCATGCTCATGCAAATCTCCTCAATCCCGGCACCCGGACACTTGTGCAGAATAGTATCAAGAATCACCATCAACGATTCAGCGCCTTGCAGCGAAAAACGCTTTTGCCCGACGTAATGCGCATGTAAAAAAATTTCGAACGATTCTGCTTCCAGCAGGGCCCGCAGCACGGCGACTTGCACAGCCCGAGGGGTCTCCGCTTTCGCCGGCCGCGATTCGAGACGGTGCAGCACCCAATTCCGGACGCGAGTGTTCTGGATGTGCATGAATTCGGAGCCGATCGAGCCTGCGTAGATATTTTCCAGCGCGGCGATCAATTCGCGCAGCGTCATCTGCCGGTTGTGAAAAAAGAATTTCGACGAAACGCGAAGATCGAGATCCTTTTCACTGAATCCGAGCTCGCGCAGCGTTAGCAGCGGATTTTCCCGCCGCTTATCCAGCAGCGGGTCAAGGCGCGCAATCGTGTGGCCAAGCGTCCGGTAGGCGTAAACGAGTCCGTCCACGCGCGATTGCAGCGAGTTCTCGCGAACTTCAGCAGGTTCGACGACAGCGCCATTTCGCTCCGACGTCTCTCCCAACTCGAAGCCCTCGAAAAAGGCGGCCCATCCCGAATCGACCGATTCAGGATTTTGCCGCCACCGCCTGTAATTGTCCTCGATTAGTTGAAGATTTGCACGAGCAGCAATTGAGGTGCGCATACAAGATTTAATCTGCGACTATTACGCGGGGCGGCAAGTTGACAGTGCAGAGAGTGTTTCGTTACTTGCTCCGGCAAAATGCAGCCCCGTCGCAAATTTATTCTCAGTCTTGCCGGAACGTGCGGAGTTCTCTTCGCTGGATCGACATGTGTATTTGCGCAAGCCGATCCAGCTTCAGAACCGGCGGTTTTGGCGCTGGCAAGAGTTTTGCCGGCGGTCGTGAATATCAATACCGAGCGCGTGGTCAGGAGAACGGTGCAGGACCCATTTGAAGATTTTTACGCGCAATTCTTTGGCTATGATCGGGCCCGGCCGCGTGAAATTCGTCAGACTCTGCAAAGCCTCGGCTCAGGTTTCATTATCGATCCGGCCGGTTACATCGTCACCAATCAGCACGTCGTGGAACGCGCCGCCGATTTGAAGATTCAAGTGACGACGAACGACGGCAAAACGTACAACGCACACTATATCACTGGCGATGACAAAACCGATCTGGCATTCATCAAGATCGATGCCAAAGCCGACTTTCCATTTGTCAGCCTCGATAACATTTCCCCGAATCTGCTCGGCGAGACTGTAATTGTGGTCGGCAACGCCGTCGGCTATGGCAGCTCGATCAGCCGGGGCGTTCTTAGCGCGGTGAAGCGCAACATCACCGTGGACAATATCGAATACAAAGACCTGGTGCAGACGGATGCAGCGATTAATCCGGGGAACAGCGGTGGGCCAGTGATCGATATTTCCGGGCGGCTGGTTGGAATCAGCTCGGCGAAAATGGCTTTCACCCCGCAGGGGGTACCCACTCAGGGACTGGGTTTCGCCATTCCGGCGGATGTTGTCCGCGATAGCGTTTCGCGATTTAAGAAAATTGCGCAAAAACAGCCTGCAACCAAGCAACAACCCCCGAGTGAAACATCGACGTCGAACGCCGAGCGCCTGTTTGGAATGCAATTGCAGGACTTGAGCCGGGAATTAAGCGATGCGCTCGGTTATGCGCATAGCCGCGGCGTTCTCATTACGGCGGTCGAACCCGGCAGTCCGGCGGACGAATCCGGCGTCGAACGGGGCCTTGTGATTTACCGCGTAGGCCAGGAGGACGTGAACTCGGTCAAGCAAATCGAAAACCTGCTGGGCCGGATGCACAGCGGCACGAGCGTGAACTTCGTCATTGGCGTCATCCACGCCGCGGGACAAGTCCGCCAAGTCGCAACATTAACCATGGCAGCGCGTTGACCAAAAAATTAGCAACACAATCCCGGTTTAGTTGTCTCATGGAAGTATTACACAATGATTAAGGTCGAAAATCTCACCAAACGTTACGCCGGTCAGTCTGCCATCCAGGATTTGAATTTCGAAGTCGGCAAAGGTGAAATCATGGGGTTCCTGGGACCGAACGGTGCAGGGAAGACTACGACCATGCGGATTTTGGCCAGTTTCATGCCGCCAACGTCTGGTCGCGCGACGGTTGCCGGGTTCGACGTCTTTGCGCAATCGCTTCAGGCACGAGCGCATCTCGGTTACATGGCCGAAAATGTGCCGCTTTATAGCGATATGCGAGTAACGGAATATCTGGACTATCGGGCGGCACTCAAAGGGGTGCCACACCGCCGCGTCGCGGAGCGTGTTGGCGATGTAAAGGAACTTTGCGGTTTGAAGGAGGTTGAAAATAAACTCATTGCAGCTCTCTCTAAAGGTTATCGGCAACGGGTCGGCCTGGCCGATGCTCTCCTGCATGAGCCCGATCTTCTCATTCTCGACGAGCCAACAATCGGTCTCGATCCAAATCAAATCCGGCAAGTGCGCGACCTAATCAAAAACCTCGGCAAACAGCACACAATTCTGCTTTCTACGCACATTCTGCCCGAAGTCGAAATGACATGCAGCCGCGTCATCATCATTCACAAAGGGCGAATTGAGGCGTGCGATACGCCGGAAAGTTTGCTGGGCAAGATCAGGCAAGCTGGCGGAGTATCGCTGGAGGCAAAGGTGGGAGCTGACAACGGCGCCGAGGAGTTGAAGAAAATTTCAGGCGTTCGCGATGTGATTGTGGACTCGGATGGTGACTGGAAACTTTTTTCGTTGCGCGTCGAATCAGGCGCTGACGTGCGCGAGGAGATTTTTCGGCTTGCCACTGCTCGGCAATGGAGTGTGCGCGAGCTGACTCAACGCCGGGCGACGCTTGAGGATGTGTTCGTCGAGATCACACACGCAGATTCGGTATAGATGAGCGTAGAAGATCAACGTCGTCTTTCTGGGTAGCTCATGCGTAAGTTTTACACTCTCCTTTCGCGCGAGGTCCGCAGCTATTTTCACTCGCCGATCGCCTATGTCGTTCTTATTTTCTTCCTGCTCATCGCTGGAGTTGATTTTTATTTTCAAGTTTCGTTCATGAACCAGCGCCAGGTCCAATACACGGTGCAGGAAGCGTTTTTTAACTCGGTCTTCTTCTGGTTCGCCTTTGTCTTGATTTTTCCGCTCATCACCATGCGCCTGTTCGCGGAAGAATTTAAACTCGGAACAATTGAGCCGCTCATGACCGCGCCAGTGCGTGACTGGCAAGTTGTGCTCTCGAAATTTTTTGGCGCACTCGCTTTTTATATCATTCTCTGGATTCCGCCGGCCTTCTATTTTGTAATTTTTCAATATGTCGCCGGGCAACCCGCTGCCCATTCCGCGGGAGCATACTCGGGTTCCTATTTGATGCTTTTGTTGCTCGGGATGTTCTATCTCTCGATCGGCTGTCTCGCATCAGTTCTGACGAAGAACCAGATCATTGCCGCAATCATTTCTTTTTGCGCGATTACGCTGCTGTTCTTTCTTGGGCTGGTTCAGTTTATTATCCTCGATGTCAGCTCGGCGACGCGCGACTTGCTCGGCTACTTCTCCGCCATCGAGCATATGGGAACATTTTCGCGCGGCGTAATTGATACGCGGCCGATCGTTTTCTACCTGAGCATGACAGTCGTGATGCTGGCGCTCACTTATCAGGCGTTCCAATCACGCAAATGGAGGCTGTGACGAATGGCTGACGAGACAACACCGCAAGGACGTCCAAAAAAAATCCGTCGCGTTCAGATCGGTTTCAATGTTCTGGCGCAAATCATTCTTCTTTTATTTCTCGTGGCGATGGTGAATTCCATCGCGTTCAAGCATTACCAGCGCTGGGATTTTTCACGCGATCAAAAATACACCTTATCGGATAAGACAAAGCGTTTCCTCCGCACCATCAAGGGCAAGATGCGGGTCATTGTTTTCTTTTCCCCTACCACGCCAATTACCGCTGACGTGCAAAATTTGCTGACGGAATACCAGTATGCGGGCAAAGGAAAGATCGACATCGAATATATCGACCCGGAACGCAATCTTTCCCGCGCCAAAGAGATGTTCGACAAATACAAGGTGGTAAGTGACGAGAGTCTCCTGGTGATTGATTACGAAGGACGCAACAAAATAGTGAAAGCGTCCGAGATGGCGGAGGTCGATCAGAGCGGAATGGCTTTCGGCGAAGGCCC
>CATPAV010000094.1 GCA_955652245.1 uncultured Candidatus Udaeobacter sp.
GTACGTATAAGCCGAACCGGAAACCGGAATCATTGCGGCCAGCTCAGCGTAACAAAGTGCGGCGAAACCGCAGGCGATTGCCGCCACAATAAACGAGAAAACGACCGCCGGGCCAGCACCGGGCCGGCCGAACACCAACGGCGCGTGCGTCAGCCACGACTGGATGAGATTGATGACCGGAGTTTTGAGCAAGCTGAGCGACTGCACCCGTTCACCGGCTGCGGCCGTTCCGGTAAGCGCAAAGATTCCCGAGCCGATGATTGCGCCAATCCCGAGGCAGGTTAGATCAAACGCGGAAAGCGTCCGCTTCAGTTTGCGCTCGGGCGCTTCGGCCTCACGAATCAACTGATCCGGGCTTTTGGTTCGTAAAAGTTGGGACGCCACGTCGGGCGGAGATCGTGTCATCGCGCCCTCTGTGTGGTCAATGCTTTTCGCGGCACAGCCATATTGGCTATGGCGCAATCGGGCATCTCGCCTGATTGCCCGACGCAAAGGCTAAGAAGAGCGCACAATCAGAATAGACGCACGCGTCGTGTTTTCCTAAGCTCGAGAGATGAGCGATGAAGCGACAAAGCTCATCTTAAGCGATACGGCGGCGGCGGTACTTGAACAACGTCCGCCAGTTCGAAGACGCTTCTTCGGCCGGCGAAAAACGCAGCGATCGCCGCTCACGCATTGCGAGAATTGCGGCACGCCGTTGACCGGACATTGGTGCGCGAAATGCGGACAACCGGCGATCGATTATCGTCGCTCCTTCCGGTATATCGTTGTCGAACTTCTCGATGAGTTTCTTAACTGGGACTCCAAATTTTTTAGAACCCTCGGTCTCCTTCTTGTTCGTCCGTGGAAGCTGACGAACGAATTTCTCGCCGGGCATCGCGTTCGTTATGTGCATCCCCTACGGCTTTATTTGCTCGCGAGCATTCTCTTCTTCTTTGCAGTCAATTACTGGGCGAAATCCATTCATCTGCAGCCAGGCAAATTAACATCTGAGAACCGCGCCGAGATCGCAGCGGCTTTGGACAAGCAAAATTTGACGCCTGACCAACGCGCGAAAGTGGAACGAGCTCTAAACATGGCGAACATGGCGCCAGAAGTGGCCGCCATAATGGCCGCGAAAAGAAAAGATACGACTCAGGAGAAAACTACTACCCCACAAGCCGCGGCAACGTCAAAAGAAACCGCAACGCCCCTTATCGACTTCAGTCCGGCCAAAAATCCATCAACACCATTCGAGAAATGGGTAGAAACACACGCGAAAGAAAAGATCGGCGAACATGGGACTAACTTACAGCTCTTTGTCAAAACGCTGATCAGCAATCTGCCCTACATGATGCTTTGCTGCATTCCGCTCTTTGCGCTGGTGCTGAAGCTCCTCTATGTCCGCTGCAAGGTCTTCTATATCGATCATCTCATCTACGCGCTGCACATCCATAGCTTCGCCTATCTCGCAACCATCTTGATTATTCTGGCGACCATTGGCTTGAACCGCGTCGCCTCCGGTGCATCCGCCGAGTGGATCATCGCGCTTCTTTGGATCGCGTTTGCCGCTCAAATCTTCCTGTCGATCCGTCGCGTGTATCGGCAGGGCTGGTTCATCAGCGTTTTCAAATTCTTCTTTGGAGGATTTGTTTATCTCATCGTGCTCGTGGCCGCGCTCGCCGTGACGTTTTTCATCACGCTGGCGCTCCCATGACGAACGGCTAACTCAGCAATTTCTTCGCTTCCGCCAGTGCGATGTCGATCTTGCTGGCGTCCTTGCCGGCGCCTTGTGCAATATCTGGACGGCCGCCGCCTTTGCCGCCCACAATTGCGGCCGTTTCCTGGATCAACTTGTTCGCCTGAAACTTTGAAGTCATTTCTTTTGGCACCGACGCGATGAGCGCCACTCTTCCATCAATCGCGCCGGCCAGAAAGATCGGACCCTTAAATCTCGTCTTGAGAGCATCGGCCACGGCGCCGAGCAATTTGACATCAGCGTTTGGAACTTCCGCCACGCAGAAATCTTTCTCTTCGCATGACTCAGCAAGTTCGTTCGCAATTTTCGCCGCACGACTCTGCAGGTCGGCCTCAGCAGCTTTGGCAGTTCGCTTTTCCCAATCGTGAACCTCCGCTTCAAGCTTTTCCAGACGTCCCGCGCGCGCGTCGATCTGTTTCAGCAGCTCGCTTGTCTCGGCCTTGTTCACAAAAACCGGCAACGCAGCGATATCGGGTTTCTTTCGCATGAGCATTTCAAACTTCTCCTGTTGGCGCGCGGCTTCCTTTTCTGCCCAGGCACGCGCCGCTTCACCCGCGACCGCTTCAATTCGCCGAATACCCGCTGCAATCGCGTACTCGCTCACGATTCGGAACGGCCCGATCTCTCCCGTCGTCCGCACGTGCGTGCCGCCGCAAAGTTCCATTGAATAACCATTGAGCGCTTTCGGTTCCCCACCGATCTGAAGCACGCGTACAGTGTCGCCATACTTCTCGCCAAAGAATTGCTGAACGTCGGAACGTTTCCTTACCTCGGCGTAAGGAACTTCCGTCCAGGAAACTGGCGCGTTCTCGGCGATTTTTTCGTTCACCAATTTTTCTACATCGCGCACTTGCTGCTCAGTCAATGCTGCACTCAAAAAATCAAATGTCAGCTTGTCTGGTCCGACATAACTTCCCTTTTGCGCCGCGTCGCGGGACACAATCTCGTGCAGCGCCCAGTGGAGCAAATGCGTCACCGTATGATGACCTTCGATCGCGCGGCGACGTGGCTCGTCCACTTCTAAGATAACTTCTTCGCCGGCATCTGGAACTCCTGGGTTGCACAGCAACACGATCGCACGGCCTTCGCGGACTGTATTCTTAACTGGAAATCTATTGCCAGTCGCATCAACGATAACGCCCGTGTCGCCTACTTGGCCGCCCATTTCGGCGTAAAACGGCGATACATCAACCACGACTCCGTCACGATCCACAGCATTCAGTACTGAAAAGACCGTAGCCGACGAAGTTAGGGCGTCGTAACCAACGAACTTCGTATCAATGTCCGTACTCTTCGTGTTCCGAATCGATATTGTTTCTTTCTTTTGCGCAGCTCGTGCTCGCAATTGCTGGTTTAGCATCATTTGCTCGAATCCGCGTCGATCTACTTCCAATCCGCGCTCGCGGGCCAGCAGCTCAGTCAAATCGAACGGAAAACCGTACGTGTCATAAAGCTTGAACGCGAATTCCCCCATCACGGTCTTGCCCTGAATCGCTTCAATGAATATTGGCTCGGCACGAGTGCCAACGTTGAGGGGCACTCCCATCAGAACATCGGCGTTCGGGGCACTTCGCGAGACCGCGTCTTCAAAAAGAGCAATACCCTTATCAAGCGTTTTGTTAAACGATTCCTCTTCGCGGCGAATTGTCTCTCGAATTGTTTTTTGTTTCGCGCGGACCTCGGGGAAAACCTCGCCCAGCGTCTTGGCAAGAACATTGACGAGTTTGAAGAAGAACGGCTCTTGAAATCCGAGCGCGCGGCCGTAACGCACCGCACGCCGTAAGACGCGGCGCAAAACATATCCGCGACCGTAGTTTGACGGGCTTATTCCGTCGGCGATCGCGAAACTAAGCGTCCGGATGTGATCGGCGATTACACGAAAGGCGATGTCGATCTTTTCCTGTTCGTTCTCGCCGGCGCCTCCTTTCGGAAGCGTGTCCGCATATTTTTTGCCGCTCAGTCTTTCCAGTTCGTCGAAGATAGGACGGAAAATGTCGGTCTCGTAATTTGAAATTGTGCCGGAAAAATCGGTCAGATTCTTTGTGCCCTGAACGATCGCGGTGACGCGCTCGAAGCCCATCCCGGTATCGACGTGGCGTGCAGCGAGCGGAACATACTCGATGCGGCCGGGGTCACCGCCCCCGGCTACAGGATTCGCGTTGAACTGGATGAATACGAGATTCCAAATCTCGATGCAGCGCGAGTCTTCTTTATTTACCAGCGCGCCGCGAGTGTCGCCGTCCGGCGTAAGATCAACATGTAGCTCCGAGCACGGTCCGCATGGGCCGGTGTCGCCCATCATCCAGAAATTGTCCGCTTTGCCGCCATTGACGATGTGGACGGCGGGATCGAGATCAGCGTCGCGAAATAATCTCGTCCACTGATCGTACGCTTCCTGATCGAACTCGCTCGGTTCGTTAGGCCCAGGTTTGTAAACGGTCGCGTAAAGGCGTTGCGCCGGAAATTTCCAGCGATCGACCACGAGCTCCCAAGCCCACTCGATCGCTTCCTTCTTGAAATAATCGCCGAAGCTCCAGTTGCCGAGCATCTCGAAAAAGGTGTGGTGATACGTGTCGAGACCGACATCTTCGAGATCGTTATGTTTGCCTCCGGCACGAATGCATTTCTGCGTGTCTGCAACGCGCGGCGGATTCCAGTGCGGTTTTTGCTGGCCCAGAAAGATCGGCACGAACTGGTTCA
>CATPAV010000095.1 GCA_955652245.1 uncultured Candidatus Udaeobacter sp.
ATGGAAGTGCACGCCGTGCGCGGCGTTTCTCTTGAGATTCAAGGCGGCGAATTTGTGGCGCTGATGGGTGCAAGCGGTTCCGGGAAATCCACGCTGATGAATCTTCTCGGTTGTCTCGATCGACCGACTTCGGGTCGTTACATTCTCAATGGTGCCGATGTTTCCGGCTTTGATCGCGATCGGCTCGCCGATATTCGCAATCGCAAAATCGGTTTCATCTTTCAGAGTTTTAATCTCCTGCCGCGCACCTCGGCGCGGGAGAACGTCGAGTTGCCGTTGCTTTACAGCGCGCAGCGCCTAACAAATGCGCAGCTTCGCGAAAAGGCTGATCGCGTCCTTGCGTCGGTCGGACTTGGCGGCCGCGAAGATCATCATCCAAGCCAGCTTTCGGGCGGTCAGCAACAACGCGTGGCGATCGCTCGCGCTTTGGTCAATGATCCCGAAGTGCTGCTGGCGGACGAACCGACGGGAAATCTCGACAGTCGAACGAGTATCGAGATCATGGGGATTTTTCAGCAGCTGAATGAGCGTGGAATCACCATTGTTATGGTGACGCACGAGCAGGACATCGCAGGCTACGCGCGCCGAAACGTGGTAATGCGGGACGGTGTGATCCTGAACGACCGTTCGGTTTCGCACAGACTGGATGCGGCAACACAGCTCACGACTGGAGTAATGGAGTAATGGGAAAAGCTAAACAACACTTCACTACTCCAATACTCCATCACTCCATTTCTGCGCGATGAGAGTAGGATCGACATTTAACGTTGCGTTCCGCGCGTTGCGCAGGAACAAATTGCGTTCGGTACTGACAGCGCTGGGCATTATCATTGGCGTCGGTGCAGTGATTGCGATGGTCGGAATCGGCAACGGCGCGAAAGCGCAAGTGGAGGCGCAGATTGCGAGCCTCGGTCAAAATGTGATTTTAATTTTTTCCGGCAGCACCACTTCGAGCGGCATTCGCACTGGCTGGGGCGGTGCTGGCACGTTGAAAATTGAAGATGCGGAGGCGATCCGTCGCGAAATTCCGGGCGTGGTGGCGGTGAGCGAGGAAGTTCGCTCGATTACTCAGGTAGCGGCGGGAAATCAGAATTGGTCTACACAAGTCCTTGGCGAATCGGCAGAGTATTTTGACATTCGTCAGTGGCCGCTGGCGGACGGCGCGCCCTTTACGCCGCAGGACGTGCGGAGCGCTAACAAGGTTTGCGTTGTCGGCCGCACGACAGCAACCCAGATCTACGGAAACGAGAATCCCGTTGGTCAGATTTTGCGCATCAAAAACGTGCCGTTTGTTATCACCGGTGTTCTGACGCCAAAAGGATTAAGTCCGCAGGGTGTCGATCAGGACGACATCGTGATCATGCCGTACACAAGCGCAATGAAACGCGTGGTCGGTGGAACGACGTTGCGTGGCATGAATGTCCAAATCGGCGATGCAACGGAGATCAGCGCGGCGCAACAACAGATCATCGCGTTGCTTCGACAACGACATAACATCCGGCCGGGTCGCGATGACGATTTCACTGTTCGAACCCAACAAGAAATTGCGGAGACAGCGACCGCGGCCTCCAAAGTCATGACGCTCTTGCTTGGCGCGATTGCCGGCGTCTCGCTTGTCGTGGGTGGCATCGGCATCATGAACATTATGCTCGTGAGCGTGACTGAGCGGATACGCGAGATTGGCGTCCGCATGGCCGTCGGAGCGCACGGGAGCGACATTCTCACACAATTCCTGATCGAAGCCGTGACGCTCAGTTCCGTTGGTGGCGTGATCGGGATCATCTGCGGCATCGGTGCATCGCAATTTCTTGCCTGGAAATTTCAGTGGCCGACGCTGATTTCAATCAGCTCAATCGCCATCGCGTTTCTGTTCAGTGCCGCAGTGGGAATCTTTTTCGGATTTTATCCCGCGCGCGAAGCGGCGCGGCTCGATCCGATCGAAGCCTTACGCTACGAATAGTTGTAGCCACGCCGCTGTGCGGCGTCCTGTGATGCGCGTAGGTTTTCTGACGGGCCACAGGCTCGTGGCTACAACTTGATCTTTCGCCATCCAGATAGACGATTGTAGGAGATGGCAGAGCACACTCGCTTCGAAAAGTTGGTCGCGGACGCAAAGAAGAATATTCGTAAAATTTCACCGCAAGATGCGGCAGCGAAATCGCAAAGCGGCGAAGCGGTGATTGTCGATGTACGAGAGAAAAATGAATGGGACGAAGAGCATATCCCGAATGCAACACATCTGAGTCGTGGCACGATCGAGTTGGACATCGAGGAAAAAGTTCCTGATCTCAACGCATTGATCATTTGTCACTGCGGCGGTGGGGGCCGCTCCGCGCTCGCGGCCGAAAGCCTGCAAAAAATGGGCTACAAAAATATGCGCTCCATGGCCGGCGGCTTCAAAGCTTGGAAAGCCGCCGGCTTGCCGACAACCAAATGACGGAGAGGTGCGAGCATGTCGATGTTTTGCCTTCCGCGCCATTCAGCGTCCCTCCGGCGCGCGGGTGACGAGTAACCTTGACGAAAGCGGCCTAACCAGGTGCTGCAGCCAACGGCTCCACTGCGCCATGCATTCGATGCCGCTCTCCAGTGCAAAGGCGGCTGTCCTCAACCGCAATCAAGCGCGAATGTGCGCGTGAGAACACGCACCACTACACCGGTCCCCTGACGGCAGCTGATCTTGTTTGCTTATCCGCCGACGGCTTGATAATGGCCGAGGCCGCGTTTCCACATGGCGCGCGCGGCGGCCCAGGTGAGCAAGAGCCAGCCGGTTTGAATCGCCAGCGCCTGCAAGAGTTGGGCGCCCCGAAGTCGCCCAAGGAAAATGGCGATGGGACAAAACAATTCGTAATAGAACGGCAGCCATTTCATCACTGCCTGGATTCCGGCGGGCATGATGTCGATGGGAAACATTTGGCCGCCGAGGAAATATTCAAACGAATAAACGATGAAAACGATGGTCGAGATTTCCAAAATCCAGAAGGCCATCATCGCGAGCGAGTAGGTGATGAAGAATTGCATGAACGCCGCCATTAACATCGAGATGCAGGCATAGACGTAGGTCATCGCGTGCTCGGGCAGCGCGATGTAATGCCGGAAATAAAGAAAGATCAGCGCGATCGGCGGCAGCGTGACAAAGGTGTAAACCAGCCGGCCGCTCATAAAAATGCTGAACCGATACGCGAGATAACTCATCGGTTTCGTGAGAAGCGAATTGATCTGTCCCTCGCGAATGTCGGCGGCGATTTGCCATTCGTCTTCCGTGGGCGTGACGAGATTGCTGACCAGAATCGCCAGCAAATAATAATAGATCATCGAGCTGTAATCGTAGCCGTGGAGGCCGCCGCCACGCTCTTTGAAAATGGCGGCCCACAGAAAAACCGTGCCTGCGAGCGGAATCAGCCCGAAGAGCGCACGCAGAAAATAATTCCAGCGATAAACAAACGTGTTTTGCAGTCCAAGATTAAAGACCGAGATGTACTTGTTGATCGTCATGCGATGAAATCGGATCGCTAAGGAAAGCAGGAACGCAGGACAAGATTTTTCATTTACGTTTGGCGGCTTGTGCCAGTTCCGCTGCCAGATTAATCGCCGCGATCATGCTGTCAGGTCGTGCAATTCCTTTGCCAGCGATCTCGAAGGCGGTGCCGTGATCTGGACTTGTGCGAGGAAACGGCAGACCGAGCGTAACATTCACGCCGCTGTGGAAGGCGTGCAGTTTCAGTGGGATCAAACCTTGATCGTGATACATGCAGAGAACGGCATCGAATTCGCCTTCAGCGGCGCGATGAAAAACCGTGTCTGGAGAGAGAGGACCTTCAAAAATTGCGGATTGGTCCGAGCCGGACGGACCTTTATCGCGGATTTCGGATTTTAGCTCGGCGACCGCTGGCGCGATGATCTCGATTTCTTCGCGCCCAAGTTTACCCGATTCGCCGGCGTGCGGATTTAATCCCGCGGCCGCGACCCGCGGCGCGGTCTTAGATCGGCAACGGAGAAAATCGACGAGCAGCAACCCCACCCGAACAATCTCGGATTGCTTCAGTGTGCGTGAAACCTCGCTCAGCGGAATGTGCGTCGTGACGAGTGCCACGGTGAGTTTTCCGCCGGTCAAACACATTGCGAAATTTTTCACGCCGCACCGATCAGCAAAGAATTCCGTTTGTCCGGGGAATTTAAAGCCGGCTGCGTACAT
>CATPAV010000096.1 GCA_955652245.1 uncultured Candidatus Udaeobacter sp.
GTTTTGCCAGCAGTTTAAGAATCTCAGTCTGCGTTATCTGGCGATCTATGGCGTTGGAACCCTGATCGCCTACAGCATCGTTAGTTACAAAACGCCGTGGTGCATCATCAACATTATCTGGCCTTTCCTGTTCATCTTTGGCGCGGCAATCCTGCTTATTTCTCAAAGATATCGGTTTGCAACGTATGCTGCATCAGCCGTTCTCTTGTGCTTTTCGCTGGGATCGACAATCTGGCTCAACTACTTCCGCTGCACGACGGACACTGAACCGTACGTTTACGTTCAGACTTACAATGACATTTTTAAATTAACCAGACCGCTGCTGCAATTGGCGAAACGGGACGCCCGTTACTACCAGCTGACTGGACATATGATCCGGACCAGCGCCTACCCGCTGCCATGGATTCTCGGTGATTTCCCGCACATCGGCTACTATGAGCACGAGAACCTCCCCGCAAAACTCGACACCGATTTTCTCCTCGTGCAGGAAGATCAAATTAAAGAAGTCGAGCCGAAATTGCATGACTCCTATTACACGGCGCCGCTGAGGATTCGCGCTTATCAGGACACTTCGAAACTCTATTTAAACGCGAAAATCTTCAAAGAATTTTTCCCGGGCCGGGGGCCGGACTTCACGGGAAAAGGGTCAGGCTAAAGTCAGAATCCCGTTTCGATGAAATGGCTTTCCGCCGGGCTGACCTTTGTCAATCTGTCAACTGTTTGCGGCCTACTTTTGGGCATGGCGGGCAATGGATTGAACCATCTGAGTGCGATTCTATCGCTTATTTCGGGAGCAGCATTTGCTCTTGCCGCCTATCTCGGAACTTCTGACACTACCACTGAACAGAACATCTCAAATTCTCCGGCAGGAGAGTCGTTCGGATCATCGCGTAAACGTTATCGTTATGTGTGGCTTTGGATCATGGCAGCATGCTTCGCTTTGTTTGCCCTGCGTTCTTTCTGCTGGCTCCTCTACATCGAGGGCGACCAATTAAGGATTCAATCGCCAAATAATCTCGGCGATCTGGCGCTGCATATCACATTCATAAAAAATTTCGCCAATGGCGTGGCGCTTTGGCCGGACAATCCGATCTATGCTTTTAGTAAGCTGCGGTATCCAGCCGGGATGGATTTATTCAACGGCCTGCTCTGTTTGGTTCACGTCGATCTAACGCGCGGGTTGGTTTGGGCCGGAATAATTGCTTCGCTCGCGACGTTCTATGCGTTTTTCCGTTGGGCCGGCGCCTTCGGTGTCGCTGGTTTTTTGTTTAACGGCGGAATAGCTGGTTTGGAATTTCTCAGAACGCTGAAGTTTGCCGATTATCAAGGCGGCAAAACGATCGCTTGGAAAAGTATTCCATTGACCATGTTTGTGACTCAACGCGGATTGCTCTACGCAATCCCAGCCGGATTACTTCTGCTCTGGAGCTGGCGCGACAGATTTCGGCAAACTGAGATGGAAGATCGACGTCGCGCCCCTCTCCCATTCTGGGTCGAGCTGTCGTTATATGCCTCGATGCCGTTCTTCCACGTCCACACGTTCCTCGCCCTGAGCATCGTTCTGGTTTCTCTCTTCTGTCTTGAATTGCTCAAGCAACTAAACCTGATAGTCGATTTCGTCCGCAAAAGAGGAATCGCCGCCACGCAAAGAACGAGGTGGGCTGTCGTTTTGGGCGACATGCGCATCGGGAAACACGTCGCGCTGCTTGTCATTGGCTCCCTGCTTCCGGCGACGTTTTTCGTTTGGCTGATCAGCGATAATTTTCACGCCGCATCGATGCTCGAGTGGAAGCCTGGCTGGGTCATGCATGATCCCGATTTTGGCCGCCCAACTATTTTCCAATTCTGGTTCGATAATTTCGGCGTCTTCATTCCTCTCGCGCTCTGTCTGTTCGCTGTCTGCGTCTGGCGCCTCTGGAAATCCAAGATCAAATGGAACGAAAAACTGCCCGAGGATGTTGCCTTTCTACTGCCGGCTGCGGCTATGTTTGTTTCCGGCCTGCTCTTTAAATTCGCGCCGTGGGAATGGGACAATCTCAAACTCATGATCTGGGCCTACTTTCTCATTCTCCCGTTTTTGTGGAGCGATCTGATTGCCCGTTGGTCGCTTCCCATTCGCGTGGGCGTCTGCATCGCCCTCTTCGGCTCGGGCTTTGTCAGTTTGTTCGGCGGGCTCGCAGCTGGGCGACCTGGCTTCGGGCTCGCCGATCGCGCGGAATTAGATGCTGTCGGTGCTGCGGTTAGAAAGCTGCCGATCGAAGCCCGTTTCGCTGCCTATCCCACTTACAATCACCCGCTGCTGCTTCAAGGACGAAAGCTCGTAATCGGTTATCCGGGACATCTTTGGACACAAGGTTTCAAAGATTACGAGAACGTGGAGCAAAAACTTCGCGAGTTGATGGAGGGAGCACAGAATTGGCGCGAGATCGCGCGGGCGTTGCGCGTTCGCTACATTTTCTGGGGACGGGAAGAGATGCACAATTATCCCGCGAGCAAACGACCATGGGAGGCCACGGCCCCATTCGCCGCATCTGGTGATTGGGGCGCGATTTATGATTTGGAAAACCGATGAAGAGTTGAAGCGCTTCAACGCTTTAACTCTTCAACGAATCCCGCGGAGCGGAGTCTTCGGCCCGCTGCGCAGCTTGCTCTGCCAGCGCGATGCCTTTGTCGTCGTCGAAATGGATGCGCGACGAAGACGAAATAGATTGCGCTCACGAGATCGGCAACGCTGCAAGGAGGACTCGTTAGGCGAATTCGCCCGATCCGCAAGGCGCGGAAAACATTCTCGACCCTGAGTTCCGGCGATCTGGGGATCCTTGTGTAGTGCCGGCCAAACGCGTGCAGTCGGTGCGCATCGGATGTGGCGATCAATGGCTTGCCAAATCGCAGCGCAACTTTTGTCGCACGGCGATTTGGATTGAAAAGCCCCCTGTGAAAATGGCAGACTTCAATCGCATCAAAGCAATCGATTTCTTCCAGGAGCCGCGGCCCAATTGAGCCGCCAAAGACATAAAACGGGTGGGGCGCTATCGTAAAGATCGAGTCTCCACGCCGGGCGCGCAGCTGTCGCAGGTCATCAAAATTTTTGAGCCCCGCGACCTCTTCGGCGCCGACATTGAGGACGATGACATCCGCGCCGCACAACCGCATCTCCGCTGCGGGAATGAGTAAAATGCCCATGGCCATCGCATCAGCGACGACTTCCGGTCGATCGAAGACGGCATCATGCAATGTGATTGCAAGAACGCCAAATCCAAGCAAGCGCGCACGCTCCAGCAATTGATGGGCGGAATAATCGACAGCGTCCTTGGGATCATCGAGCGTGTGGATGTGAAGATCGACTTTGATCCACTCATCTTCGCCTGTTTCTCTCCCTAAGATCGACATGATCTGAAAGTTTAAACGCGGATGACATGGATTTCACGGATCGGTTTCATGCTCGATTTGCCTTCGATCACCAGAATGAGCACAAGTCAGAGTAAGAGCGACTTGCGGGGGAGAGCAGTCTACGGAAGATTTTGGGCGCATTCTAAATTTCAGACGCTCGGGTGGTGGAATGGCAGACACGTACGTTTGAGGGGCGTATGCCGAAAGGCATGCGGGTTCAAGTCCCGCCCCGAGCACCACTTATTTGTCTGCGTTTGCGCTGGAGCAAAACAAAAGCCGCCACGCGGCTAAGCGTGACGGCTGATTGTGAAATACAGCTGCTTGGTAGTTCTAAAGCTTTACTGATTGTTGAGGACCGTTTGCGGCGCAGCTTTGCTCATTTCGAGCTGGGCGCTCACTTTTTGGATTTGTGAGGCCTGCTCTTTTAGGCTTGCAGTGACTGCTTGAATTTCCTTCTGCTGCGCGGTAGTTGCTATGAAGTCCTTCTGCTGTTGCGCCACCGTCGACTTTAGCTGGGCGATGGTCGCTTCGTGTTGCTCTACTTTGCGGTGCTCTTTGAGGAACTCGTTGAGCAACATCGCGTTGACCGCTTCGTAGCGCACGGTGTAGACCTCACCCTGATCGTTGCGCACTACTAAATCGGGATTTACCGCCGCCACTTCCTCGGCAACGAGGCCAAACTGGGGAGTGCCCTTGGGATCAATCTCGTGCTTGTAACGAAAGGTGACCGATCGCAACGCGAGGAGCGCTTCACTCGCCTTGTCCATCGGTTTGATCTCGTCCTTGAAACGCTTCGAGGAAGGCGCCACGCCAAGTTGGCCGCTCGAGTTTACAACAACGGCTGGGCCTGAAATCGCCACTCCGCTGATGCCCGCGATGAATGTGGCGCTCTGACCGGTGCCGATGCGGATGGTGTCCGATTCGGCTGCAACGCCTTCGTTACCGATGTCGATATTGTTGTCACCAGTGGTCAGATTATCACCGGCACTAATTCCCAACGCGATGTTGCCGAAGCCAGTGTTGGCTTCGAGCGCAAGAGCACCAATAGCCGTATTAAAGCCGCCGCTAGCGCCGGTGAAGAGCGCATTAAAACCATAGGCCGTGTCGAAGGAGCCACCAGTGTTGGAAGAGAGCGCACCAACGCCAGTGGCGGTATTGCCGCCGCCGGTGGTGGTGCTAAGGAGCGCATTACCACCATTGGCCGTGTTGGCGCTTCCGGTGGTGTTGTGATAGAGCGCTTTATAACCATTGGCTGTATTTTGGTCGCCGATGGTGTTGCTAAAAAGCGCTCGCCAGCCAGTAGCCGCGTTGAAGTCACCGGTGTTGAACGCCAGCGCTTGGAAACCGTCGGCCGTGTTGTCGTCGCCGGTGTTGTTTTTGAGCGCTTGAGAACCAGTAGCCGTGTTGTAGCTGCCGGTGGTGTTGCTAAAGAGGGCTTGACCGCCAAGAGCCGTGTTATGGATGCCAGTGGTGAGGCTCTGGAGTGCAGCAGCACCCTCAGACGTGTTGGCGCCGCCCACGTCTCCGTCGGCTGCTTGCGCTATGGGTGAAAGCCCAAAGCAAGCGAGCACTAGCGGGATGAGAAGGAAAGCAAGCCGCAAAGGCGAGCGGTTAATTGAATTTCTTAATTGTGGGGTTGTCATTTTCATGATGCGCAGACTTTTACCAAAAATCCTGCCGGCTTAGCGAGGCGAATCGGCTTCTCGAAATCGATTGACCTTTGGTCTTGTTTTTACGATGAAGCGGGCAACGTGATCCGAGACACACGAGGCAGGTCGGCGATTTCCGCGCGGACCGTGAGCGACACGAAATACGGCCCGTTTTGCCTTAGCGCGTTGAAACCGCCGCCGGCATGCGCTTAGGTTTGGTGCTTTGAAGCGCCGCTTGCCTTTCATCATTTTCCTTCTTGTTGTGCTTATCGCTGCGCTGGCCGTGCACATCGACTGGACCTGGAAACGAAAACTCTCGCCGCGCGGCGGGCGTTATTTTTTCCATCGCGTCGAGTTGGCGGTGCCGTCGTTCCGCCAGTCCGATGAAAAATGGCGCGACGATCCGCTGGGCGGGATCGTAGCCAACGGCACCCTCGGCGGCGAAGGCTGCGCCGTGGCCGCGGTGGCGATGGTGCTCAAGTTTTATGGCGTCGAGACTGATCCGCAGCAGTTAAACTGGTTTTTAACCTCCGTTGGCGGATACACCGAGGGCGGCTGGATTTATTGGGAGCGCGCGGCGTGGTTCGCGCCCGATCGCGTCCGGCACGCATACGAAGACTTGGCCTCGTATCAGCTCATCGATTCGAACCTCGCCCGCGGAAATCCTGTCATCGTGCGGGTGCGGCTGCCAGGCGGCGTCACACATTTTGTCGTCATCGCCGGCAAAGACGGGTTCGACTACCTTGTGCGCGATCCCGGCGCCGGCTCTGCAAAAGGCCTCTACCCGCTACGCGAGCTTGGCAGCGACATCGAGGGGCTGCGATTTTACGAGCCGATCGCGAATGCGGATTTCTAACTCTCCGTGCACAATGAAAGCGTCGGAGCGCCCACTACCAGGGATCGCGTGATTTTTCGATGATCCGCGTGACGCCTGCTCCAAAGCTAAACAAAAAGCCGCCACGCGGTGAAGCGTGACCGCTGATTGCGAAATGTGGATGTTTGTTACACTTTCCGCAGCTTTTACTGATGAGCAGGCGACTCACTCGCAACGGTAGATTCATGTTAGTCTGATTGAGGCATGAACATCCCTCACTCGCCGGCACGACATCTGGCGCGACTCACATTTTTGGCGTTTCTGCTCACCTTCATCGCCTCCCGCACGCTCGTGATTTTGATCATGACGCGTCGCATGCCGGACCTGTTTCTACACGCCGGCGGAACGCATGTGCATCATCTTAACTACGGAATTCTCCTGCTCTCGGCCGTGGCGGCGGTGTTACTTTTCGCCAAGCTGAATGACACCCAGCGCAGTGTCTGCGCGGTCATTTACGGATTCGCCACGGCACTCATCTTCGATGAGTTCGGCATGTGGTTGCATCTCGGCGGCAGCTATTGGCAACGCGCCAGCTTTGATGCCGTGACCGTCGTGCTGGGCGTGTTCGGGCTGCTCGCCTTCATGCCGCGCTGGCAAAGGCTGCGCGCGCATCACTTTATCACAGCCGGCCTGCTCATCGTCGCAGTCGCCTCGTTTTATCTGCTCCTCTTCAAATCGCTCAAGCACGCCAACGACAAACTCATCCCGCGTCTAATCGACATCGAACAGCGCGGTCCGCAATAACGCTACTCCTCGCCCCAGAAAACTTCCTGCCGCGAACTTTTCAAGAGCCCAAGGCGTACACACGCTACAATCCACGGGAGATGACCGCGCCGAAAGAAGGGGGAAGCCGGGTACCTTTGTCGCCGAGCCGAAGCGGCGCAACATTTACAAAGTGGCGGTCGCCTAGCCGACTGGTTCGCAGCCTCAGCCGAATCGGGCCATTGCAGGCGCGCGGCTTCGCTAAGGTTTTACCACCACCGGTGTCCCGATGTGAGCGGCGCTATAAAACTGGCGCGCTTTCCAATAAGGCATCCTAATGCATCCGTGTGATGCGGGCTCTCCGGGCAGGTAACCCTGGTGCAATCCATAGCCCGGCGAGAATTCGAGAAAGTAGGGCATCGGGGCGCCCACGAAGTGCGAATGCGGCGGTCTCCGGTCACGCCTGCTATCGACGTTGGCCTTCACGACCCGGCCCGATTCATCAACGTAGTCACCATAGAGACTGGAGCGATGATCTTCGTCCTTACGGATGACCTGAAAGCGACCGATCGGAGTCCGGTATCCTTCTCGGCCGCTCGATATCCGAGACGACGCGGTTCTATACCCTCGGCGGTAGAGATAGGCTTCCTGCTCCCGCAAGCTCACGACGATCGATGGCCGGCCGGGATGACTCTCCGGTAGATTCGACGTGATCAGGTCGGTCACAGTGCTACAGCCGCTCAAGGCCATGAGGGTCGCGCCAAGCGCACAAAATTGTGAAAATCGATTCATCATTGGCTCAGGCCGAATGCATGTAAGGTCCAAGCATAGCAGTTTCCGGCGTTCCCGCTGCGGCTCACCCGCGAGAACTGTTGTCGGGATATTGAGATGGCTGAGAGGATCGGAGCCGCTGCTGTCGTTTATGGCGTCAGGAAAACCTTACCTGTGTAAGGATCTTTCACTTCTGTTCCGGGCGGGAAGCCGCGAACGTCGATGTAACCGCTGTTCGGCTCGAAGGGACTTGTGACGAAGCCTTGTTTGCCGGGCACCGGAGTTCCGTAAAGCAAGCCGCTTTTCCCCTGTTTCGTCGCCGAAGCTGCCTTTGCCGCGTGTGTGTTGTGTTCATTCGGCGGCGCGGTCGCCGCGCCGCGAGAACTCGCATGACTCAACGCATCGCTGGACACGGCATCTTTATTCTGCTTACGACTGCTCCGATGTGACCGCGGCTTCTGTTCCGGTTGCATGATCGAACGGCGGAGCGCCCTAAAAAAGTCCCGGAAGGGGCCCGCTTCCGCCGCTTGCGTTGCGATCAACATAGCCAAGATCGACAATGGAACGATAAGTTTGCGCAGCGGCCGTTTCATAACGATGAAGGATATTTGCCGCATTCGGTGAAGAATGCCAGTCCCGCTCCGACTGTTTTCTACCAATCCGGCTCGGACCGTTCGCTCAGTCGTCCAGCGGCACCAACTCAATCACCTTGTCGATCCTGTCGCGAGACTCGCGAGCGCACGGATTCATCGCTTTATCGAGAAATCGTTACGGCGTAAGGAAAATTTTTCCAGTGTAAGGATCCTTCACTTCGGTCCCAGTCGGATACCCGCGGACATCAACATAACCTCCGTTCGGCGCAAACGGGCTCGTTACCATGCCCTGTTTGCCTGGAACTGGAATTCCGTAAGGAACGTCGCGTTTTTCGCCTTTCGCTTCCGGCGCCGCCGTAGCGGCTCGCACGGTTAGACCTTGCACGTCCAAAGCGTTCACATTAACCATACGAACCTCACTCTCAAACAAAAGGACCACTCGTGAATCTTGTCCAAGTAATCATTCTCTCTCTCATTCAAGGAGCATGCGAACTCCTGCCCGTCTCTAGCTCCGCGCACGTAATCGTCGTCGCTAAGTTGATGGACATCGATCCATCAAGTCCCGAGATGACGTTCTTACTCGTAATGCTCCACACCGGCACAATGTTCGCGGTCATCGTGTATTTTTGGAGATCTTGGCGAAGCGACTACTTTTCCTCTTCCGCAGCCGTTTGGAATACCGCCAAAGAGCTTGTCGTCGCTAGCTTCGCGACCGCTGTAGTTGGTGGAATCCTACTTGTGTTGATTGAGAAGGTGGTCATGCACGGACAGCCACATGCGGAAGTGGAATCGCTCTTTAGCAATTTGACTGTGATTTCCTGTGCTCTTTCGGCCGTGGGGGTACTGATTCTCATTGCGGGCCGGGGCCGTCGAGATGATAACGTGGAAGGGATCTCCTCTGCGAACGACGCGCTGAATCTTCGGAAATCGGCCTGGATTGGAGCCGTGCAAGGTCTTTGTCTTCCATTTCGTGGGTTTTCCCGGTCGGGAGCAACAATTTCAACGGGGCTAATTCTAGGTGTCAGCCGGCTCGCTGCGGAGAAGTTCAGCTTTGCGTTGGCACTTATTTTGACGCCTCCGGTTATCGTTCGAGAGCTGCTGCGCCTGATCAAAGCTAATGGCTCTGCAGCGCCGCACGCGAGTTTGTCTACTCCTGTATTGCTTGGCCTCGCCGGAATGATTTGTAGCTTCTTGGCCGGGCTCTTCGCGTTACAGTGGCTCACCCGCTTACTAGAGCGTGGCCGGTGGCAATGGTTTGGTTACTATTGTTTGGTGGCTGCACTGGCGGTGTTTTTTATTGCGCATTAGCTTTTAGCCGTCAGCTCCACGCAGTCGGTTGACATTCGTTCCGAAGCTGGCGGGAAATTACAACTTGGCATAAACGCCGAGCAAAGGACGGGGCGATGGCGTTTTCGAATTGAAGTCGCTGACGAAACCGTCCCGGGTGCGGATCTCGACGTGACCAGCGGCGTGGTTGGCGCCGTAGACGAGGACCGAACCCACCGGCGCGGCGAATGGATCGTTCACCGGTAATCGCTTGAATCCGTAATTACTGACGAGGTCCTGCGCAGCGTCTTTGGCGAGCTCGCTCTTCGGGCGCGAATCGATCACGCCGGAAGCGAGCAATGCCTCTTTGACATAA
>CATPAV010000097.1 GCA_955652245.1 uncultured Candidatus Udaeobacter sp.
ATGTTTACTAGGCCGCTGGCACGGCGTCGCCCGCCCAGACGACAGCATGAGCGCGGACGGGACGCTCGAAACCTTTCAAGGCGACCTCCCCAACGTCTTGAAATGAAAATCCTTTGCCTAGACAAAGTTCGGCGATGGCGTTCGACACGAGGATTTGCTCCGGTGACGCATGGGAGCATAGCCGGGCGGCAAGTTGAACCGTGCAGCCAAATAGATCGTGATGTTGTTCGACGGGCTCGCCCGCTGCGGCACCAATTCGGACTTTGACGGCCCGATCGCGCTGGTTTTCCGCGTGTTTAGCTAGTTCGCGCTGAATCCGAGTTGCGCATTTCACCGCGGCTGCAGCCGATACGAAGGACGCCATAATGCCATCGCCAGTGTGCTTAACCTCGCGACCGCCCAAATTAGCCAAGGCATCTCGGACAACAGTGTTGTGAACGTCGAGCAAGCCCATCGCTGCCTCATCGCCCAATGTTTGCGTTACCGTCGTCGACTCGACGATATCGGTGAACAGAATCGTCCTGATTCCCGGATCTCGTACATCGGCGCCACCAACCGGGACGACGACTGCTCCTGCTGCGTTTGTTTCGGCGGCACCGAAAAATCCCTCTGCCAGCTCAGGTTGAACCTGAATAATCTTCTCGGCGACTAGGCCATGGGCTTCACGGTGGACGCAGCTGGCTGCCTCCGCGTTCGGTGCATCGACCAGGCAGAAAATCTTCCCTTGACTCTCGTTCACCCAATATTTGAGGTAATTGACCCCATATTTCTGCTGCACTTCAACATCGGCGGCGTGAGCTTTCGCGACATCTTCCGGAGTCGCCCCGTGAATCTCGTGGATATCCATGTACAGCGGCATATCGACTCGAATTTAGCGCGAAGTGATACAATGCAACAGATCGATTTTGGCAGGATGAGCAAGCGTCTGGTAAACGACGCAATACCGTTCTGTCAGACGAAGCAGTGTAGCAATCTGCTCTTCGCTGGCGTCAGTATCCAACTCAAAGCGCAATCGGATCTCGTGGAAACCAACCGTTACATCTTTTGAGACTCCCAAAGTACCACGAAAATCGAGATCGCCCTCAGCGTGGACCGTCGCGTCGCATAATTCGATACCCAACGCGGTCGCCACCGCGCTCAAGGTCACGCCGGCACACGCTACTAATGCTTCCAGCAGCATATCGCCCGAGCACGCGCTAAGCCCGCTTCCGCCCGTTGCCGGGTGAAGCCCCGCTTCTACGAGAGCTTTTCCTGTTTCTACTTTGCAGGTGAGACCTTCGCCGATGCGCCCTTCGGCTCGCAGCGTGACCAAGGCGGTTTCTGGATGCTGTCGGTATCCGTCTTTGATCGGCGCCTGCAAGGACCTCAATTCGTCGGCATCCATTCGGTCTGCTACGCGTGATTTAGTTGCTGCTGTGAAATGGAATCAAGACGCGGCAACTCTCTCTGACTTTTTGCTGGTCGGCTTGATGTTTTGGTTCACCCGAAAGAGATTGTCGGGATCGAATTTATTTTTGATGGCAACCAACCGCTCGTAGTTATCTCCATAAGTTGCCTTCACGCGCTCTTCTCCTTCATCCATCATAAAGTTTACATAGGCGCCACCGGCTGAATAGGGATGCAGGGCATCATAGTAATTCTTTGTCCATGCAATAATTTTATCGTTGTTTGCCGGATCGGGATCAACGCCTACCATCACCTGTGCCCAGGTGGCGTCGCGATAATTCCAGGCAGTGTCATGTCTCCCCACGCGTGATGCGGCACCATTGATCGGGTAGAGATGCATGGTGGAATGCATGGAAGGAAGAGCATTGCCGAAGCGAATGTGTTGAGCAATCGCTTCATCACTTAGCTCGTTCACGAAGTCGGCACGCCAATACCACTGCAAGCCCGGAGGATACAACGCATCGAACATGCTTTGCAGGGCCGGCTGCGGCAGCGGACCTACGAGGTCGAGGGCAGCTTTCTTGAAAGCGCGGATCGGCTTAAAGGTTTCTTCCGCCTTCGTTAGGCTCCCAGAATATGCCCAGACCACGCCGCACATCTTTTTGAGGTGAAGGTGCTCTGGGAAAGGAGGTGCGGGTGGCACGGTCATAAAAGCAAAGAAGCCGTTCAAATCATCGGGAGCGCCGTGGATCTGCTCGCGGTACCATTTCATTACATCAGCTGCGTCGCTTAGCTCGTACAGCATTGGACCGCCATAAATCGTATCAACGGGGTGCAATCTGAATGTAAACGAAGTGACTACGCCAAAGTTTCCACCGCCGCCACGAATGGCCCAGAACAGATCAGGGTTCTCATCGGCATTCGCTTTCACGAAGTTCCCATTCGCCAACACGACATCGGCTGAGATGAGATTATCGATGGTTAGTCCGCACTTGCGGGTGAGATGCCCGATTCCTCCGCCCAAGGTCAATCCGCTGACGCCAGTCGTAGAAATAATTCCGCTCGGAGTGGCGAGCCCGAAGACATGCGTCGCATGATCGACATCGCCCCAGGTGCATCCTCCGCCCACGATTACCGTGCGCGTGGCGGGGTCAACGCGCGTGTATTTCATCGGCGCGAGGTCGATGACGAGGCCGTCATCACAAATTCCCAAGCCTCCCGCGTTGTGTCCTCCACTGCGGATTGCCAGAAGCAAATCCTGGTCTCTCGCAAAATTTACGGACTGAATTACGTCCGCGACGTCGGCACAGCACGCTATCAGCCGCGGCCTTTTGTGAATCATTCCATTGTACACTTTGCGGGCGTCATCGTAACCCTTATTGCCCGGCTCTATTACCGAGCCTCTTAGATTTGACTTAAATTCTTTGACCGAATCTTCGCTGAGCATAAAAAGAAAATGAGAGCGATGTGCATCATCACAGCAAATATCATGCGGTCAAGATTGCTCAGCCCACCGGCGAGCATTTTCATTGAGCCGATCTCACCTCACGATTAGCATTCGAAGAGCGCGGAAGTTACGGCAATGTTTGCTCCGGATAAATTCTGGACGCGACGCGATTTTTTGAAGCTCGCTGCCCGAGCTGGGCTGATCGGTGCGGTTCCAAATCTGGCGCGCGCGGTTGCGACGCTCAATCCCGACACCGTTTGCATCTCGATCCTGCACACGACCGATCTTCACGGCCACATTTTGCCCGTGCCTAATTACAACGGAAATCCTGACCGTGGCGGACTGGCGCGTTGCGCCACCCAAATCCGCCGATGGCGCCGGCAAAATCGAAACTCGATCTTAATCGATGTCGGTGACGTGTATCAAGGCACCGATGTCGGTCTGCGCAGCAAGGGTGAGCTGATGATCGATTTATTCAATCATCTCAAATACGACGCGTGGATTATTGGTAACCATGAGTTTGATTGGGGCGTCGAGCCTTTTCAGCGCGCCTTGGAGAGATCGACAATGCCGGTCCTGGCCGCGAACACGTTGCTCCAAGGAAAACCGGCCGGCGAAATTTCGGATGCGAAAAATCTGTTCGCGAGAATTCAGCCGTACGTCTTGAAAGAAATCGGAGGAATCAAGATTGCAATTATCGGAGTCACGACGCCGGGAATGCCGTTCTGGTTTCGGCCGGAGTTTGCGCGTGGGATCGATTTTCAGTATCCGGTCGAGCCTGTTCGCCGCGCCATTGCAATGGCAAAGAGCGAAGGCGCAGATGCAATCGTTCTTACCGGCCACATGGGACTAAAACCGCGCAGCGGCGGCGATGATTTTGCAAACACGGTAATGGCTTTAACCTGGGAATTTCCGGAGGCGGCAGTGTTTATCGCCGGTCATACACATCAGGCAATTCCAAGTCGCCTCATCAATGGTGTGCTCTTCACGCAAGCGGACCATTTCGGCATTCACGTTGGCCGCGTCGATCTTCTCTTCCATCGCAATTCAAAGAAGCTGCTGCATCGGGAAGCGATTTGCGAATTGATGGATAGCCGGTTCGGCTTCGATCACACGGTAGTTTCACGAGCGAAATCCGAACTCGACGAATCAGAAGCTGCACTCGCGCAGCCGATCGGTGAATTGGCCGAAACGCTTCACGCTCGCAGCCGTCCGGGCGAGCCAAGCGATCTGGAGAGACTTGTCGGAACGGCGATTATGGAGGCACTGCGAGAACGTGACGTGCAGGTGGACGGAGCGATGCACGGCGTGTTCGATGAAAAGAGTACCTTTGTCGCCGGTCCGAAAACCGTAAACGATATTTGGAACGTCCTTCCGTACGAAAATTACGTCGTGACGGCAGAGCTCTTGCCGGATGAAATAAAAATGATCATGGAAGAAGTTTACGCCGTCCATGAAAGGTGGAATTTGCTCGGCTTTGGAATTAGAACAGAAGGACGCGGTTGCGAGCGTCGCATCACGTCGATGACTTTTGAGGATGGCCGGCCGCTTGACCGCGGCAAAAAGTACGTGATCGCGTTTAACGCTTTTGATTCCCGCAGCGCCGGCCATCGTTTCATGAAATTGCGCACCTTGCTTGAAACGCCGTCGGCGAACTGCACGCTGCATCAGGTGCAGACGCGCGATGCACTCATCGATTACTTCCGGCGTCACAAGTTCGTGCACAAAATTGCCGCAGCCAGAGAGTTGGCGGTAGCTGCATAAATCGCGCGAGATTTGCGCTTGAAAAAACGACGCCTTCCGGCTTCGGCTTTGGGCGAGGACATACGGAAAACGTTTGCGAAGGCGATTGTAATTTAACCACCACGTTTGGTTCTGGACATTGTATAGGAGATAACCGCGGTGCCGCTGAAATCTTTACGAGATTGCGCTTGAAAAAACGGCGTCCTCCGCTTGCATATTTACCCATGCGCGCGTTCGCATTTTCCTTGATCGGTTTGTTGCTGATTGTCGATCTTGCCTGGTCGCAGGTAAGCAGTACTCCATCCGGTCAGGTGGCTGCGCTGCCGATGTACCGCCCGATTTTGCTCGGGCAGGGTCCAAAGTCGTTGATCGATCGCATCGACACGCACGACTTGATCAAGAAAGGGCAGAAGGATGCATTGATCATGTTCAATTGTGCAGTAAGAAAAGACGGCAGCGTAGAGTGGAGCGCGACCTACCGCGGCACGCCGGATTCGGATTTACTCAAGGAGGAACTGCAGAAGAGGCTTTCGCCGGCGTCTGATCCCAGATTTATTCCGGCTGTTTATAATCATCAACCGGTGGACGCGATTTATTACGGCACGGTTACCTTCGCCGTTCTTGATGGGAAACCGCGGCTGCGCATATTCTCCAATCAGGAAGCCGAGGAGCTGGCGAAAGAGCATGATTTTATTGGGCCACAACCTTTTTTTGGGAACGAATCAAAGTTTACGGGATTCCATTATCCTCCCTCGGAGGAAGCGCGGGTTTTGGTGGATGGCATTGTTGAGCTAAAGATGAGAACCGATGCGACCGGCAATCTCCAAGACATAAAAGTCCTTTCCGAGAAACCGCCTTTTCTCGGCTTTGCTGATGCAGCTCTGGCCGATTTCATAAACGCCAGGTTTATTCCCGCGTTTCGTGACGGCAAACCCGCGGCATGCGATGTGACATTACCGATCTTTTACAAAGCAGCAGGCTTTTGAGGCTGTAATCGCCTGGCG
>CATPAV010000098.1 GCA_955652245.1 uncultured Candidatus Udaeobacter sp.
GCGCGCAAAGGTTTGAAGGTGGACCATTACTCGGTCAGCGACCGGCCGATATGCGAGTTGATCGAGGGCGACGGCGAGAAAGCCGTTTCTCATCCTCTGTTTTCGATTCCCGAGATTCTTCAGAAGATTTTGGAAATTGGCCGCCGCGGCGTGCAGATCAAGCGATTCAAAGGCCTTGGCGAAATGAACGCGAAGGAGTTGTTCGAGACCACGATGAATCCGGAGAAACGCAAACTTCTGAAGGTGGATTTGAACGACGATAACGCCGTCGATGCCGATAAAATGTTCACGATTCTAATGGGAGATGTTGTCGAACCGCGCCGCCAATTTATCGAGGACAACGCGCTGAACGTGCGCAACCTCGATGTCTAAAATTCACGATGGGAGGTCTGTTTCATAAACTGCGCCATCCGCGTCGCTGTTACGTCGTCTGTGCAATTCCGCGCTCGGGTAGTAATTTGTTGACTGATGGTTTGCATGCGACGCGCCGGGCGGGCAGGCCGAAGCAGTTTTTCTTGCGCAAAACGGAATCGGATTTCGCGGCCACTCACAACCTGGATTTGAGCGTGGGTTTTGCAGCTTACGTTCGAGACATAAGCGCAGCCACGGCAACCTCAAATGAAGTTTTTGGCTTCAAATTAATGAGCTGGTATTTGAATGATTTTCTCGGACGGTTACGCGAAACTGGCGCGTTCGGTGACGCGGGAACAACTGATCTCGATCTTTTACAAAATGCGTTTCCGCGTCTCAAGTTTGTGCACGTCTTCCGGCGTCACAAGCTCAGGCAGGCGCTGTCGAAAGCGCGCGCACATCAGACTGGGCTCTGGAAAGTACAGGAAGGCAAAACGTCCCAACGCGAACCGCAGTTCGACGCTGAATTGATTGAACAATGTCTCCGAGAGAGCGAGGAGCAAGAAAAGCTCTGGGGGAGATTTTTTCAACGGATCGGGATCGATCCTCTTCGTATCGAATACGAAACTCTTTGTGAAGATTACGAGGCAACCATCCGTCGCGTTTTGGATTTTTTGCAAATTTCACTGCCGCGCCGCGCACACATTGGTCCTCCTGCCACGATCAGGCAAGCCGACGACATTTCCCGTGCCTGGGAAAAACGCTTCCTGGCGGAGCGTTCAGCACCGCAATCGGTCGTACAAATTTAGTGTATGTATAATCAAAACGAAACGGTAGAGCCGATTAACGTGGCCGAGGAAGTATCGAGGTCATTCCTCGATTACTCGATGTCGGTCATCATTTCACGCGCGTTACCGGATGCGCGTGACGGCCTCAAGCCATCGCAGAGAAGAATTCTCTATGCGATGCACGACTTGTCATTGTTTCCAAACAGGCAGCATCGCAAGTGCGCGAAGATCTGTGGCGACACGAGCGGTAATTATCATCCGCACGGCGAAGCGGTCATCTACCCCACCCTCGTCCACATGGCGCAACCATGGGCCATGCGTGAAAGGCTGGTCGATGGACAGGGGAATTTCGGTTCAGTCGAAGGCGATCCACCGGCAGCCATGCGTTACACCGAAGCGCGCATGACACATTTGGGCGCCGCACTCATGACCGACATGGACAAGGACACGGTGGACTTTGTCCCGAATTACGACGAAACGCGCACGGAACCGACAGTGTTTCCAGCCGCCTTTCCAAATCTGCTCGTCAACGGGGGAACCGGCATCGCGGTTGGCATGGCAACCAATATTCCGCCACACAATCTCAGTGAGGTAATCGACGGAATCTGCGCGCAAATCGACAATCCGGATATCACCCTTGATGAGCTCATGAAGCACGTGAAGGGCCCGGATTTTCCGACGGGCTGCGCGATCTGCGGCGTCTCAGGAATCAGACAATACCTCGAGACCGGCCGCGGTAATATGAAAGTGCGCGGCAAAGCCGGCGTTGAAGAACTCAAAGGTGGACGCGAACAAATCGTTATCACCGAGATTCCATACAACGTCAACCGCGCAACGCTGGTTGAACGCATTGCGGAACTGGTGAACGAAAAAGTGCTGACCGACATCAGCGCTATTCGCGACGAGTCGGACGAGAACACGCGCGTGGTCATCGAGCTAAAGCGGGACGCGAATCCGAAGATCGTCATCAACAATCTTTACAAACACACCGCGTTGGAAAGCTCCTTCGCGGTCATCATGCTGGCGATCGACCACGGACGGCCGAAACTGCTTTCGCTCAAAGAAGCGAACGCCTGCTACATCGAGTACCGCCGCGAAGTCGTGTTGCGGCGCACACGCTTCGAACTGCGCAAAGCAGAAGAGCGCGCCGAAACGCTCGAGGGCTACCTGATCGCGCTGGCCAATCTCGATGAATTCATTCGAATCATTCGCGGCTCCGCCAATCGTGACGAAGCGCGAGTGAAATTGCTTGCTTTCGAGTTTACGAAAAAACAGGTCGAACAAATCGGCATCCAAATTCGTCACGAAGCGCGGCTGGTCGAAGGCCGCTACGCCTTCAGCGAGCACCAGGCCACTCAGATTCTCGATCTTCGCCTTTATCAGCTGACAGGCCTCGAGCGCGAAAAGATCGACAGTGAATATAAGGAACTGCTTGGGTCGATCAAAGATCTCCGCGACATTCTAGCAAAAGAGCAACGCGTCTTCATAATCATTAAAAAAGAGCTCCGCGAGATTCGCGATAAATACGGATCGACGCGCTTGACGGAGATTGCGCCCGCCGAAGCCGAGATCAACATGGAGGACCTGATCGCGAACGAGGGCTGCATCATCAGCATCACGCACGGCGGCTTCATCAAACGCACGGCCGTGAG
Source organism: uncultured Candidatus Udaeobacter sp. (assembly GCA_955652245.1). Taxonomy (GTDB): domain Bacteria; phylum Verrucomicrobiota; class Verrucomicrobiia; order Chthoniobacterales; family UBA10450; genus Udaeobacter. The sequence goes on from CATPAV010000098.1 coordinate 2,792, forward strand.
TGCGTTTCGCGCGCAGCGCCGCGGCGGCAAGGGCGTGATTGGCATGTCCACCAGAGAAGGCGCCACCGAAGAAGACGAAGGCGATTTCATTGAGCACCTCTTCACTGCCACGACGCATGATTACCTGATGTTTTTCACCCAATCCGGACGCGCTTATGTTGAAAAAGTTTACGAAATTCCAGAAATGGGACGCGCGGCGAAAGGTCGATCAATCGCGAACATCCTTGACTTACGCCCAGATGAGAAAATTGCGGCGACGATCCGCGTTCAATCAAAAAAATTCGGCACTGGACCGAACGCTGTCGATCAGACGTGGGACGAAAATCTCCATATCGTTTTTGCGACGCGCTCCGGCATCGTCAAGAAATCGAATCTTTCCGATTACGCCAATGTTCGGAAAGGCGGCATCATCGCAATTCAGATCGAGGAAGGCGATTGCTTGATTGATGCGAAGCTCACCAATGGAAACAACGAAATTGTGCTCATCACAAAAGAAGGAATGAGCCTGCGCTTTCACGAGGAACAGTTGCGTGATCAGGGGCGAAACACCGTGGGCGTTTGGGGAATTCGACCCGACAAGAAAGACCACGTCGTCGCCATCGCGATTGTCGATCCGAACGCGATGTTGCTCGTTACCGGAGAGAATGGCATCGGCAAGCGGACACCATTTGACGATTACCGGCGCCAATCTCGCGGCGGTAAAGGCATCATCACGATGAAGACCGGCGAGAAAACCGGTGATGTAGTCGGCGCGCTAACAGTTACTGATAAGGATGAGTTGATGCTCATCACAACGAAGGGCCAGATGGTGCGGACGCGCGTGAAAGAAATCCGCGTCGTCGGCCGAAACACCATGGGCGTGAAGTTGATGGATTTGCGGAACGGAGAAAAGCTTCAAGCGATTGCGCCCGTTGTCAGTCAGGCGGAAGAAGACGCACAAACCGCAGACGTGCCAGTTGAGAAATCGTAGCTTCCTCGTCCTGGCATCATATTTAAAAGACGATCGACCGTTACTTGAAAAGAAAAGGAACACGGTCCGAGCGTGTTCCTTTTCAAATGTGTAGTTGCGTCCACTCTCGGCTTAGTAGCCGCCTGTGGTCTGATGCGTTGTTGTCGTCATCGTGCTTGGCGGCGGTGCCGTTACCGCGGTCTCACGCGTCGTCGTTGTAGTGGTCGTCTCAGGCTCGCTCGCGCAGGAGACCAGCATCATGGCCAACACTGAAAACACAGAAGTAAGAATGATCAGTTTTTTCATAATGTGAATTGTTTCTTCAAGAACAATTCGTCACAAGTTGCTTCGGCAGATGTATTACAAGGAAATAAATTCTGCCGATTGGGTTCGCATCACAGTCAATCCGCATGGGGTTGCGAATGCATCAGCTGTTCCGACCTGCCCAGCTCGAATTGATCCCGAGATGCAACTTTCGCACACCGATTTGTCAGATATCGATCTTTGCGCGCTGTTTCTTTAACTCCCCGCGTTTTCGCTTGGCTTGGAGAATACGGCGCTTGAGCGCACCAGGACGCGGTGAGCGACGGCGACGCGCTTTTTCGCGCTGTGCGATTTCGGCCGCGCGCCGTTTTTGTTCGGCTTGCTCGATTGCATCGAGTAGCCGTTCTCGCGCCAGCTTTCGATTTTGCACTTGCGAGCGCGAGTCTTGTACGGTGACGCTGATTCCACTCGGTCGATGACGCAGCGTCAC
>CATPAV010000099.1 GCA_955652245.1 uncultured Candidatus Udaeobacter sp.
CACGATGGACAGGCCGTGTGTGATGCGACAGTGCTGCCGCACTGCGGGCATTTGTTTAACTGCGGAGCATGCCAGCGGTTCGCCGCTTGGCGACTGCGTGATCGCATCTTTGAGGTTTTGCGTTTTGGAACACCCATCTGCGCGCTACGAAAGCACGCCTTTCTTAAAAAACAAATCGCGCCCGGTGATTCGTTAAAAAGTTACAATGTTACAAAGGGTAGCAATTCACAACGATTTTAACTTCTTTAACGCTTCAACTTTAACTTATCCAGTGCGCTCCAATCTGATTCGCTCTTCGCATCTTGCTCAGGCATCTCGATGTATTTCGCTTTGCAAATGCGACCGCCATCACGATCGCAATGGGGGTGGGCCGGCAAGTTCAGCAAAAGATCTTCTCGGATGAACGGCGTAAGATCGACAGTCTCCGGTCCTCGCAGTTCGGTATGCACTGCAAATGCCGGCACTTCGATTCCGTGGACAAATTTTACCAGACAAGAGACGCAGCGCAGTTCCACCGGTTGCGAAAGGGACCCATTTGCCCAGAGCGCTCCGGACGAAATGCCGATGTCGATGTTGTAGTGAAGCGGGCCAGCGCAACGAATTCCCTCCGCATCCAATTCCGAAATCGGGCATTCTTCCTCGCCTTCGAGATGTAAACCTGCGGCCGGAATTTGTTTCAGATGAGCTTTCATCGAGTAAATTTCCTGTTCAGAACCTTCGCGACGCAAGTAGGCACAAAGCTCGAAATATCGCCCCCGAGACGCGCGATTTCCTTCACAATTCGAGAGCTGAGATAAGTGTATTCCTCCTTCGGCATTAGGAAAATCGTTTCCACAGCGGCATCGAGTTTTCGATTCATCAGCGCCATTTGAAATTCAAACTCAAAATCCGAAACCGCGCGCAAACCGCGAATGATCGCACCCGCCTTTCGGGCCTGGGCAAAATCGACCAGCAATCCCGTGAACTTGGCGATTCGCACATTGTCGATCTTGCCGGCAGTCTCTCGGAGCAAATCGAGACGTTCCTTTAGTGAGAAAAGCGGCTGCTTCTCGTCATTGTGCGCCACGGCTACGATGACTTCATCGAATAGTTTCCGCGCCCGCTCAATCACATCGAGGTGCCCGTTCGTTACCGGATCAAAACTACCTGGATAAATCGCTCTGCGCATGTGCGGAAATTCGCAGAGGAATTCGAAAAATGAAAGTGGCAGGTGTAGTGGCGGCCGGCCTCAGCCGCAATCCGTGCGTGCGAGGCCACACGACTCTACACGAAATCCAAATGTATCCGACTTGCCGAACCGCGTGGAAGCCGGAGACTGCTTTTCCGCTTTTATGAGCAACCCATCGCCTTACCGCACCATCGCGGTCGCGAGCACCTTCTCTCCGCGCTTCAAGCAGGTGCTCTCGGAAGCAAAGCGAATCCGGGACAGGTTTGTTTCCGATCTTCATGTGATTTACGTGGGTGAACGCAATGAGGAAACCGCGAAGAAATTCGGCGACGCGTTTGCCCAGCTGCAACTCCCGGGCAATTCGACCATCCATTACGAGCGAGGCGACCCGGCTGACGCGATTCTGCGGGTCCTGGTTGAAGATAAAATCGACATGATCGTTGCCGGCGCGCTGGAAAAAGAGACCGTGCTGCATCGATTTCTTGGCAACGTCGCCCGGCGCCTTGTCCGAGAGGCCGCCTGCTCGGTCATGCTCTTCACCAGACCGGCAGCGGAACCAAAACCGTTGCGTCGAATCGTTTTTGTCGCCGATTATTCCGAGCACGCGTTGGGAGCTTTGAAAACAACGTTACCACTCGCGTCAGCCGAATCGTGTGAACGGCTCTATGTCATTCGTATTATTACGACGTTTGACGAAGCGCGCGCTTCGCGTCGGGCGGATGCCAGCAATGGCGGCAAGCCAAAGAGCGACGAGGACGAAGAAGCCGCGCTGGAAAAATTCGTGTTGTCCGCGGGTGCGACCGAGGTCCCGATTGAAACGCGCTGCATCCGCGGCAACACTGGGTTGGCCGCCTCAGACTTTGTTCAATCGGTCGAGGCAGACTTGCTTGTAGTGCCTGTAGAGACAAATGACGACTCGAGTGGCGAATTGCCAAATAACATCGCATGGATCACCGATGTGATTCCTTGCAATCTCTGGGTGATTCGGTAATTCCACTTGTCGATCTTTCGTCATCGATGTGGTTGCGCAAATGACTCCTGAGCGCGTCTTTCAGCCGTACGGCTGGCCGCATCTCACGGTCATTTTCCTCACGGTTGCGTTGCCGTTTGTACTTGCCGCGCTCGTGCGCCGGACAAAATCGGCGCGTATTGAACGCGCGATCGTTGCTCTGCTTTCTGCAGTGCTCGTTGCGAACTACATCGCCTATCTAATATTTGTGCGCAGTCACGGCATTGTGACGTGGCAGCAGATGTTGCCGTTGCAGCTCTGTGACTGGGGAATGGTCGTTGTTATCGTGGCGTTGTGGACTGGAAATCAGCGCTGGTTTGATGTGGCATATTTCTGGGGAATTGGTGGGACGTTGCAAGCCCTGCTCACTCCGAATTTGCGCTTCGGATTTCCAGACCTGCGATTCTTTAGCTTTTTCACGTCGCACTCTGGCATCATCATCGGGGTAGTTTTCTTAATGTTGACGCACAAATATCGGCCGTATCCAATGTCGATGTTGCGCACGTTTTTGTGGTCGGAATTGTATTTTGTTGTCACCCTGATTGCCGATGAGCTGACCGGGTTTAATTACGGCTTCCTGCTCCACAAACCGGAAGCGTTTTCAATTTTGAGTTTTCTCTCCGATTCGCGCCCCCTTTACCTCTTGGAACTGCACGGGGTCGCCTTGCTTTTCTTTGCCGGGCTCTACGCGCCATTTGCCATTGCCGATCTTGCAAAACGGAACATCAATTAGGAACGTAGGAAAGCAGGAACCGGCAGGCTAATTCTTTTTCTTTTTTTCCTGCTTTCCTGATTCATTCTCTCTTTCGTGAAGCCTAAGCCACTGAGGATCGGATCGGTGACAATCGGTGGAAGACGTCCCGTGTTTATTCTCGGGCCATGCGTGATCGAGTCCGAGAAGTTCGTCCGGCGCATGGCGAAAACAATCGCGGAAATCTGCGCGGCGAAAGATATCGATTTCATTTTCAAAGCGTCCTATGACAAAGCGAATCGAACGTCGGTGCGCTCGTTTCGCGGAATTGGCGTGCGCGACGGTGGCGAGATTCTTTCGGACATTGGTCGCGACCTGAAAATTCCAGTCACGACGGATGTTCATTCGCCGGCGGAAGCCGAGTTCGCCGGGGAAAAGATCGACATGTTGCAAATCCCGGCGTTTCTTTGCCGGCAAACCGATTTGCTGCGTGCCGCTGCGGAAACGGATCGTGCGATCAATGTTAAGAAGGGTCAATTTCTCGCTCCGTGGGATGTGCGAAACATCGCTGAAAAGCTGGTAGCGTTCGGTAACGAAAAATTCTGTTTCACCGAGCGCGGCACTACCTTTGGTTACAACAGTCTGGTCGCCGATATGCGCTCGCTTTATTGGATTCGCGAGGCCGGATATCGCGTCATCTTTGATGCAACGCATTCTGTGCAACGGTCGGGCGGGGCAGGTGATGCGACTTCAGGTGATAGCGTTCTCGCGCCGGTGCTGGCGCGGGCTGCCATGGCGGCGGGATGCGACGGCATCTTTATGGAGGTACACGAAAATCCGGCGCGTGCTTTGTCGGATGGACCGAATCAAGTTCCCCTAAAGGATTTGCCGAAGCATTTGCGCATGTTAAAGGCTATTCATGCTGCTGTTTCATAGCGGCCGCTTCACACATGGGAGCTGGTTCGTTTGGTTAATGTCGATCTTTTTGTCGATTTTGATATCGGCGGCGCAGATGTTTGCCCAATCAAAAGGCGACAAAAGGAAACAAGGTCGCGCGACGGCGACATCGGCTGCTTCACCGGGTGAGCAGAGCCTGACAAATATTCCGCTGCCCATCGGTCACGAAGCAAAAGGCCTCGTGTTGCCGGACTTCGATAGCGAGGGTCACCTGCGAGGAAGATTTGAAGCAGGGACGGCGCACCGGATTGACGAGGAGCACGTCGGCTTCCAGCATCTCAAAATTACGACTTATACGCCGGAGAGTCAGCCCGATCTGAAGATCGACATGCACACTTCAGTGCTTGATTTGAAGACGCGCATCTTAAGTTCACAAGAACGCACAACCATTGCGCGTGCGGATTTCAACATCGCTGGCGATTCGGTGCAGTTCGATACAAATACACGGACGGGACGATTGATCGGCAATGTGAAAATGGTGATTACTGATCAATCGCGTCTCAAAGGCCAGGGAAACGAATGAAAAGGCTGGCAACATTAATCCTCTTGATCGCCAGCCTGACGGCAGCGCGATTGGATGCGCAGATTGCGGCTGCGCCGACGGCATCCGCTTCTATGCTACCAAAGAAGCGGGAGAAAGAAGCAGCTCAGAAGAACGAGAAGTCGTCGACCAATAAGCCATTTGGTGGAAGCAATCTGCTGCAATCCAATGAACCGACTACGACGGAAATTTACGCCGATGAAGCATTTTTTGATTCGAACAAAAGCATCGGCGTCTTTACCGGTCGCGTGAAAGTGACCGATCCGCGATTTAATCTGCAATCTGACAAATTAACGGTGTTTATTTCGAAGGGAGAAAATCAGGGTCTCGAAAGAGCGATCGCAGAGGGTAATGTTGGCCTTGTCCGTGACCGGCCGGACCCCAACGGTGGGCCGCCGACCCGCGCGATCGGTCGATCCGATAAAGCGGTCTACACCGCCGCCACCGGTGATGTTGAGTTGACGGGAGCACCGCGTGTGCAGGAGGGACCAAACATCCACGTGGCGACCACCCCCGACACGGTCATGATCATTAACCAGAACAGCCAATTGACGACGCACGGACCGAGTCGCACTGAGATTCGACAGCAGCCAAAGGAGGAAACAAAGGGCGAAACGAAGTCTTCGCCCTCTCCCACCTTGTCGCCTCCACCTTTGCCGAAACCATGATCAGCCAAACTGTGCGTGCTGCCGGCTCCAAACTGAGTTCGCCGTCTGCGGCAAAGGCGGAAACCGTCCTCACCACCGACCAGTTGGTGAAGATTTATGGCGGCCGGGCAGTGGTGGACGGGGTCAACATACACGTCAGCGCGGGTGAAATCGTGGGACTGCTCGGGCCGAATGGCGCCGGCAAGACGACCAGTTTTTACATGATCGTGGGACTCGTCAGGCCAAACAGCGGTCGCGTGATTTTTTCGGACACCGACGTCACCGATTACCCGATGTACAAGCGTGCGCGTCTCGGCATGGGTTATTTGCCGCAGGAAGAATCGATTTTCCGGAAGATGACAGTCGAACAAAATATCATGGCGATTTTGGAAACGCTCTCCATGAGTAAAACGGAACGGCGAAATCGTTGCGATCAACTGTTGCACCAGTTTGGCATTGAGCGGATCGCGAAAAATACGGCGCTTACGTTGAGCGGCGGTGAGAAACGCCGCCTGACGATTGCGCGTTCACTCGTCACTAAACCGAGGTTGCTGATGCTCGATGAACCATTCAGCGGCGTCGATCCTATCGCCGTTTATGACGTGCAACAGATTATCGTGAACCTGCGCAAATCGGGACTCGCCATCATGATTACCGATCACAATGTGCGGGAGACCTTGTCGATCGTGGACCGCGCATATTTGATCTATGAAGGCCGGGTTGAAAGCGAAGGCACAAAAGATTTTCTCGTCAACGATCCCATTAGCCGACAGCTTTACCTCGGCGAACGCTTCAAGATGTAAACCTTGTCATTCCGACCGAAGTGGAGGAATCTCTTGCTGTTTAGTTTCCCACTCCTCGCGTCGCTCGCGAACAGCGAGAGATGTCTCGACTCCGCTCGACATGATAAAGGGCGAGGGCGCGCATAGCTATTCGGCGTCCACTCTTCTGGTTGATCCGAATTAAGATTCCGGTAGAGTCCGGCCAAGGCAATGGAGTTTGCCATCCCGAAGGGGAAAATCGCCTGAGCTAATGACTCCTACTAACGCCGAAAGGCAATGGTCGGAGTTTTTTTATGCTCAATTACGTTTGGGTGATACCAGGCAACACGCTCGAAACCGGCGCACGGTTCTCGGCTTTCGGTCCGTTCGCGCTGCCATTTGAAGGGTTTTCACGCTTGGGAAGCGTTCATCTCAAAGGACGACGATTCATAAAGGGCGTCACAACGAAGAATAACGAGAAGGAGAAGACCTTATGCTGAATAACATCTGGTTTATTGCAGCGATTTGGATGGGGCTAGCGCTTGCCGGCAGTTTAATTTCGATCTGGACGGGAATTTCTGTGGCGTTGATTGAGATCCTGGTCGGAGTGGTGGCCGGCAACATCGCGTTGGGATTTGAGGGCGGTACCCTCCGGATCGGCATCGCGGGTGCTAACATTGATGCGGGACAACTGCACCATGTCCTGCAATCGACGGAATGGACAAACTTCCTCGCTATGCTCGGCGCCGGCGTGCTCACATTTCTTGCGGGCGCTGAAATTGATCCGCACTCACTTAAAGCCAATTGGCGAGCAAGCGTGCTAATCGGGGTTCTTTCCTTTGCGATTCCGTTCGGCGTTGTCTGGTTTGTCGCACAATTCGTCTTTGGTTGGTCACTGCATCAGGCGCAAATTGCCGGAATTGCGCTGTCCACGACTTCAGTTGCGGTCGTTTACGCGGTAATGATCGAGGGCGGCCTTAGTGACACATCTATGGGCAAGATGATCCTGGCCGCGTGCTTCATCACCGATCTTGGGACAGTGCTCGCGCTCGGTGGTTTGTTTGCCAATCTCAACATCTGGCTGCTCACGTTTGTTGTCGTTACCATGATCGTTTTGTGGTTCATGCCAAGATGGACGCAGTTCATCATCGCGCGGCTGGGAGCCACGCGGGTGAGCGAGCCGGAAGTAAAATTTATTTTCTTTGTGCTGTTTTTTCTCGGCGGTTTCGCTACCACCGCGAAAAGCGAAG
>CATPAV010000100.1 GCA_955652245.1 uncultured Candidatus Udaeobacter sp.
GTTCCTTTATTTTCGCGACCCGCTCGTCCACGCGCCTGACATAGAGATCGTAAATTTCGTAGGCCGGTTTAAACGTGAAGAGAAGAACGTCACTGGCGATTGAACGCCCATGTTTGGCGTTGAGCGCATCGACGTCTTGCTGGGTGAAAAAGAGATGACTGTAATCGAGCAGCTCCAGATAAGTCTGAAGGAATTTTCTCGAGCCTTCTTCATTCAGCTTCTGACGCGTGTAATGGCCTTCCTGCAAAAGGTTTCCCACCGAGACCGCTATCGTTTCCTTTGATGTCGCCAGGACTGGCGGAGCCGCAATGGCCAATGCAAAAAGGATGGCGCAATATGCGAGCGACCGTTGGAAAGATGATTTCATCGGTGAAAAAGCGGTTTCCCACCTTGGCAGAGTTCAGAGTGAAACGCAAGATGATGAGACAAGATCGACATGCAGGACGTGAGACACCTGAGCGACATGAACATTCAAAAAATGCGGCAAACCCATTTTTAGCCGCCCCGAATGTTTCCCAGACCGACCCGACAGCTCCCCGCAATATATTTCGGCACTGGCGGCTGCGCTGGCCGGGTTCAGCGTCCCCGGCTACAGTGACGGCGATGATTTACGAGAGCTTTTGTGGCGGGATTTTCGAAACAAATTGCTATCTTGTTCAGGCGCCCGAAGGCTGGATTCTTTTCGACGCGCCCGACGGAGCTTGCGATTGGCTCGTATCGCGCGGTGTCGATCTAAATCTTCTGCTGCTGACGCATGGCCATTTCGATCACATCCCGGACGTGGCCAAAATCAAGCGCCGCTTCGGTTGTCAAATCGGTTGTCATCCACAAACCGCACCGATGATCTCCGATCCGGAATTCTTTCGCGGCTTTGGATTCGAATTGGAAATTGAACCGGTCGAGCCCGACTTCTTCATCGAAGAGACGGCTGCGAAAAAATTTCTCGGTTTGGAAATGCAAGTGCTTGAAGTCCCGGGACATTGTCCCGGAAGCCTTTGCTTCTTCTCGACCAAAGACCAATTGCTTATCGGCGGAGATGTCCTCTTCGCCGGCGGCATCGGTCGCTGGGACCTTCCCGGCGGAGACGCCGATCTTTTGTTCGACGGAATCAGGAAAAAATTATTTCCGCTCGGCGACAATGTAACGGTGCTCCCCGGGCACGGACCACCGACCAAGATCGGAACAGAGCGCCAGACGAATCCATTCATCCGCTAAAAACAAACGACCCTTCTCGACAAGGTGGATCGGCCGCTCCGCGCCTTCGCCGCGCTACGGTGCGCCGTGGGGGTTGCCCGATCCACCTTTCCGCTTCGCTCTACTGAGAAATCAATTTACCGAGCAGCGCTTCGAACTGCTCTAAACCTTCGATTGGTTCGACAATAGAACGCAACGATGTCATCGCGGCGGGCACATACTTCAGAAAGTGCTTATGGCCTTTCACGAGTCCGAGAAAACCGTAAGCACCAAGCGCCTGCATCAGGCGTTGCATCGCACACAATCGAAGGATGTCATCGAACTCGCCGTCAATCTTCCGGCCATTTTCAGCCTGTCGTTCCCTGTAGTAACTAATCAATTCAGTTCGCTCCGCGCTGGAAAGATCGACATACGGATCAAAAAGCAGCGACGCCAGATCGTATTCCGGTAAACCCGGGCGCATGCCTTGAAAATCGATTAGGTATGCCAGGCTGTTGCGCATGATGATGTTTTGCGATTGAAAATCGCGGTGCACTAAAACTCTCGGCAAACCCGCCAGCCGCTCCGCGATTTCTTGTAATGCCGGCAACGTGGCGAGCGCATCGAGCTTTACGTTGTCTATGCCAAAATAACGGCCCAGACAATTTTCGAAAAAGTAATTCTGCTCCCAGATGTAGAGCGCGGTGTTGAATTCGGCGGGCAAATGCTCCTTCATTTCGACGCAGACCGACTCCGGCAAAGCATGAAGCGTCGCGATTTGATCGAGCGCCGATTCGTAGAACGCACGACGGACGAGCCAGCTTTCGTGGCGATAACTGTAAAGATCGCTCTCGCCCAGATCTTCAATCCAGATGAGACCTTCCGCCGGATCATGAAAATAAATCTTCGGCACCCGAATGCCGTGCGCGTCGAGAAAGCTCGCGATCTGGACGTAATGGCGGTTTTCTTCGCGCTCCAAATGGTATTTTACCAGGATGAGCGTCTGACCCGGCGAGCAACGGATCCGATAAAATTTGCGATCCGATCCGCCCCTGTTAATCGGCGCAATCTTTATCTCCGCGACATCGAAACGCGGAAAATGCTTCCGTGTTCGTCGAACGAGCAGATCGGTTCTCATATTAGATGTCGATGTCGCGATGGACGCCGCTAGCCTTTTGTTGGGAGCGGACAATACAACCCTGAAGGTGACTTTTGGAAGTAATTTCTGCGCCCGGCCACAAGATTGTGTCCTCGATGATGGCGTCGTCGCCCACGATGCAATCGGCGCCGATGGAGAAAAATCCGGAAAGCTGCGCGCTCGCGGCCACTGTGGCACTCTTTGCTACACTAATCGGCCACTCCGGCTTCTCGACATAACGGGGTCGCCAACCGTCCGCGATCACACGATGGGTTTTCAGGTATTGTGTGCGGGAACCAATGTTGAACCATTTCCCGTCATTGAGAACAACACCCCCAATCTTGCCGCCGGCCCCGATCCAATCGGCGACGATCGGAATGAAAGAAATTCTTCGATTCGGTGGGATCCGCTCGAAAATCTCCGGGTTCCAAACCGCGATGTTGGCGAAGTCATAATTGCCGGCAATGCCATATCGGTTCGAGATATCGACCACCCGGCCATCGCGAAAGGCGACCGCCGCGGCTAGACCGGTATCACGCAACGCCAAGGTAACGTCGTTTCCGCAGCGGAAATGCTCGTCAATCAACGGTTGCAGATCGATATCCGTTAGGACGTCGCCGCTATAAGCGATGAACGGCGCAGACTTCAGATGCGGCTCGATGTTTTTGATCCCCCCTCCCGTCCCGAGCAGTTCCGGTTCGTGCACGAGCCTCACCGGCCGATCCCGATAAGTCCGGTTCGCGAACGCATTCGCGAATTGCTCCGGCAAAAGGTGCGTGTTTATGACGAAAGATTCGATGCCGAGGTCGATCAAATGATCGAGCGCGAAAGTGATGAGCGGTTTCTGGAAAATCGGCACTAGCGGCTTGGGCAAATTTTCAGTTAGCGGCCGCAGCCGGGTTCCAAGCCCCGCGCCCAAAACGAATGCTTGCGTGATCGTGGCCATCATCGCCTTGTGCTGTGTTGACGGTCTGCTAAAGATTCCCCCATGGCGGAAGAAACCGTTTGGCGCGGCACATCATCGCAATGGAAAAACTTTGGCGTGTACATCCTATGCGCGCTCTTTTGTTGGCTGATCGTGCCAATCTTTATTGCGCTAGCACGTTATCTCCAAACGAAAAATAAAGTTTATGAGCTGACGACGGAGCGGCTGAAGATCACCGAAGGCGTTTTCAGCAAAGTCACCGACACGCTCGAGTTGTATCGGGTCAAGGACCTCGAGACGCGGCAGCCATTTCTTTATCGCGCGTTCGGTGTGGAGAATGTGCAATTGAATACTTCGGATGCTTCGTCGCCATTTATTTTCATCGCCGCCATTCCATGCACAATCGGACTTGGTGACAAAATTCGGAACCAAGTGGAAGCGATTCGTGCACGAAAAGGGGTGCGCGAAATCGACGTCGAATAACAAGTTTGGATCGCAGCTGACCTCTTTCTCGTTAGACCTATGAAACCATGTTCGATTTATTTGCTTGCTACACTGCAACTGAGTTTATTGTCATCGACAGCGCAAGAGCCGCCAGCTCCTGGCGTATCCACGTCACAACAGAAGCCGTCGCAACCTTCAGCAGTATCGGCGCAAGCTGCCCCTCTGCGCGACGGAGCCCGCGACTTCGACTTCCTCATCGGTAAATGGAAGGCTCACGTTCGCCGGCTTCCCGATCGTCTGGTCGGTTCGACCAGTTGGGTTGAGTATGACGGCATCTCAAATCACAAGAAGATTCTCGACAGCAATGCGAACTTTGAGGAGTTCGAGGTCGACAATCCCGAGAGGCACCTGCACATCAAAGCGCAAACGCTCAGGTTATACAATTCGGACTCGCATCAGTGGAGCATCTACCTTCTGGACTTGGACAAAGGCGCTCTCAACCTACCGCCAGTTGTTGGTCAATTTGCCAGCAATCGCGGCGGCATTCGCGCGCAGGCACGCTGGCTGGCCTGATGCAAGGTTGAAGGATGAAGTGAAAGTAGCGTTCGCTCCCGCCAGCGGTGGTTGATCTTGTTCTCGTTAGGCCTTTATACCAATGACCATTCGGCGATTA
>CATPAV010000101.1 GCA_955652245.1 uncultured Candidatus Udaeobacter sp.
AGGATTGGCACGCGCGTAATCGTAGAAGGCGCGGACGAATGCAATCCGGTCGTCCGTATATGGCGCCTTCCAGCTTCCCGGATCTGAAGGGCGCAACACATCGTAATCATAACCGATCAGCTGCTGACGGCGCGCAATATCTTCCAGCGAGACACGAGTCGCATTTCGCAACATGTCATAAAGCACGATGAAGGTAGTCGTCCGGCCTCGACCCGCTTCGCAATGAAAATGCGCCCAGCCATTTTCCGGAAGCGTGCGCACTGCGAGAATAAATCGATCGACCTCTTCGTCCAGCGGACGCGCGTGATCCGTAATCGTTAGGCGCACATACGCCGCACGATTAGCCTCAATAAGGTCACGCTCCGTGCTCGCGCGCTCGACCCTGACATTCTCCGGCGCGCTCGGGATGGTGGCCGGTTTTTTGATGACGGCTCCCGGATGAACAGCGATTTCGCCGCCGGGCTTGAGCGATTTCACGCGCGCGGCCTCGTCTGCCTCGATCTCATTGTGAGTGCGACCGACGTTAGCCCAATCATTCGTAGCAAACCAGCTAATGGGCAACCCGTTGACGAATATGTGCGTCTCCTGTCGCAAGTCGAAAACCGTCACAGGACCCCGCGTGCGCTCCAACAAGAGCTTAAGACCATCGGTCGTGAACTCTCCGCTGCCAGAAGCACAGAGATTGGTCAGACCAGTTTTCGTAAGAATTTTTTGGCCGCTGTTCGCCCTAAGCGGATCGTCAGTCGTGCGGAAGTTCCGCGGCAAAGCGGCGGCCAGCTTTCGGTCAACGTCCCAAATCAACACGGGCGAATTCGCGTCGGCAGGGCGCACTGGCGGATTCTTCTGCACGAGCGTGGCCGAGAAACTCACTGCGGGCGTGAGAAGCAACGCTGACACCAGATACTGGGTAGTCGATGGGAGAGACTTAAGATTCATCACCCTGCCAATTGCACTCGCACACTTTCGAGCAGGCAAGAAATTTCGCGCGATAATATTACAAACTCGCAATTGGCTTTCACCGATTGCAAACTAGAGCGATGGCGGACGTAATCACTCCGATGATGCAACAGTATCGGCGGCTGCGGGCCAGCATCCCTGTCGATACGCTTTTGTTGTTCCGACTGGGTGATTTTTACGAGCTGTTTTTTGAAGACGCAAAGGAGGCAGCGAGCCTGCTCAACGTCGCGCTGACTAAACGCAACGGCGTCCCGATGTGCGGCGTGCCGTATCATGCGGCTCAGAACTATATTGCCAAGCTCATCAAGGCCGGCCGGCGCGTCGCCATTTGCGATCAGACGAGCGAACCACGGCCGGGCAAAATCGTTTCTCGCGACATCACCCAAATTATCAGCGCGGGCACAGTGAGCGATCTCGATTTGCTCCAAGCCAAACGCGCGAATTATTTAGGCGCCGTCTACGTTGATGATAGTATTTTTGGCTTCGCTTATGCAGATCTCTCTACAGGCGAGTTTCGATTGACGCAGCTGCAAGATCGACAATCACTCTTTGACGAATTGGCCCGTGTCGCACCGGCAGAACTTCTCGTCAGCGAGGAGCAGACGCAGCAGTTCGTCGAAATCGCCAGCGCGCTCGGCTACGACAGTTACGCCTTTCTGCCGGAGCAAGCGGCCTTCACCTTATGCGAACATTTTAAAGTCAAATCGCTCGACGGCTTCGGTTGCGCCAGAATGCCGCAGGCGATCGCCGCTGCGGGTGCAATCGTTCATTATCTCAAGCACCAGCTTCGGCGAAATATCGATCATGTCACCGCGCTGCGTTGCGATGCGCCCAGCGACCACGTGCTGCTCGATGCTGCTACCCAAACCAATCTCGAGTTGGTTGAATCCCGAAATAATCGGGACACCAGTTTGCTCGCGGTGCTCGACCGTACAATCACGTCAATGGGCGCCCGTAAACTGCGCGCGTGGATTTTGCAGCCGCTGCGGAATCTGGTGGAACTGGAGCGCCGCCAGCAAATGATCGCGAACTTGTTGCAAGAAGCAGATCTGCACGCGTCACTGCGCGCTTCGCTGAAGTTAATCCGGGACATTGAGCGCGCGGCTGGGCGATTGAGCCAAGCCTCCGGCAACGCGCGCGATCTTGTCGCGCTCAAAATTTCTCTCGAACAGATCCCGAAATTGAAAAGCGAGCTGCAGAGGTTACTCGATCGGCTCGCGTTCGGCGCAACACGCATCAACGAGAATGGGAATGTCGAGTTGCTGGCACAAAGGTCGCAGAACGATTTGCGCGAAATGCCGGAGCTAGCCGAGAAGCTCACTCGCGCGGTGGTCGATGATCCGCCGCTAGCGCTGAAGGAAGGCGGAATCTTTCGTGATGGCTACGATGTCGATCTTGACGCGTTGCGGCGGGCTTCGCGTGAGGGCAAGGATTGGATCAGCCAATTACAGGAACGCGAAATCGCGGCCACCGGCATCAAATCCCTCAAGGTCCGCTACAACTCGGTGTTCGGCTATTTCATCGAGGTGACGAAGTCGAACCTGGCAAACGTACCCTCGCGTTACACGCGCAAACAGACGACGGTAGGCGGCGAGCGCTTTATCACGCCCGAACTGAAGGAGATGGAGGCGAAAATTCTTGGGGCGGACGAACGCGCGCGTCAACTGGAGTATCAACTTTTCCAAAAGCTGCGGGACAAAACTCTATGCGAGCTGGAACCAATTCAGCAAACAGCCGCTGCGATTGCGATTATCGATGTTATCTGCGCGCTCGCGGAGACGGCGCGGCTCTTCCGGTATTGCCGGCCGGTGCTGACTGAGACGCTGCGGCTCGCAATTAAAGACGGGCGACATCCGGTGCTCGATCAAAATCTGGTGGAAGAAAAGTTTGTGCCGAACGACACGACGCTCGATGGCGAAAACATGCGGCTGGCCATCATCACCGGACCGAACATGGCGGGAAAATCCACGTACATCCGTCAGGTCGCGCTAATTGTGCTGATGGCGCAGATCGGCAGCTTCATTCCGGCGGAAAGCGCGGAGATCGGCCTGGTCGATCGCATTTTCACCCGCGTCGGCGCGAGTGATGATCTTGCGCGCGGACAGTCCACTTTCATGGTCGAGATGAATGAAACTTCCAACATCGTCAACAACGCCACGGAGCGAAGTCTCGTCATTCTCGATGAGATCGGCCGAGGAACATCGACCTTCGATGGGCTGTCCATCGCATGGAGCGTGGCGGAATTTCTCCACGACAAAATCAAAGCGCGCACGCTCTTCGCAACCCACTATCACGAGCTGACCAAACTCGCCGAGGAGCGCAGTGGTGTCTGCAATTTCAACGTCGCGGTGCGTGAGTGGAACGATCAGATTATTTTTCTGCGCAAGATCGTGCCGGGTGGCGCGGACAAGAGTTATGGAATCCAAGTGGCACGCCTCGCAGGTTTGCCGAAGGAAATTCTCGATCGAGCAAAAGACATTTTATCGCACCTTGAGGCGCCCAATGGCACCATGGCGCAGCCGGGGAAAGCGAGAAAGCGAAGATCGACAAGCAACATGAAAACGGAAAAGCCACAGCTCGATCTCCTTTAGGGGGTCGGCGTGCCGCCCGCAATTGAAAAACGGGTGCGGCCGGCACGGCCACCTCTGCAGTTTTTCGCTGACTGGAGCGCGGGTGAAATTATAATTGTCTGTTAGGCGGCTCATCATGGCAATCAAAACCGAGAAGGAACTGAGCGAAACTCAGCGCAGTCATTGGCTTAAAGCCGTGGCGGCGATCGAGCTCCGCAACTTCGATTACGCAATTTCGCTTTTGCAGGCAATCCTGAAACAGGAGCCTCAGTTTCTAACGGGCCGGCAGTTGCTGCGGCGCACAGAGGTGACGAAAAGCAAATCGGCAAAAAAAAGTTTCTTCAATATCTCGACCGCGCCGATCGCGGTGATGAAAGCGCAGCGAGAAATCAAGAAAGATCAGAGGCGCGCGGTGGAAATGCTGGAAATAATCTTGGAAAAAGAGCCTTACAATCGGCAGGCGAATCTCGTTCTAAAGGAAGCGGCAATGGCGGCGGGCTGGCCGGAAATCGGCGTCTTCGCGCTGCGGACGCTGCTCGAAGAAAATCCACGCGATGTCAAAGTGCTTCACGAGCTTGGCCGCCTGCATCATGAACTGGGAGAAAGTGATCGGGAGGTCGAAATTTACAACCAAATCACAGAGATAAATCCACTTGATGCTGAAGCCCTTCGGCTTGGTAAAGATGCTTCGGCCCACGCTTCGATGACAACCGGCGGCTGGACGCAGGCAGTCAGTTATCGTGACTTGATCAAAGACAAAGAGATGGCGGTTTCAATCGAGCAACAAAGCCGGATGCGATTGACTGGCGAATCACTCGATAAACAAATTGCGGAAACACATGCGCTCCAACAGGCGGAGCCGGGGAATATCGATCTTGCACGACGCCTGGGCGCACTAAACGAGCAGAAGGATGATATTGCGGCTGCGATCGGCTGGTATCAATACGCTGCTGATCTGACAAAAGGCGCCGACGCCGGATTAATTCGAAAAGTCTCCGATCTAAAAACGAAAGGCTTGGAGCGCGAGATCGCCGCACACGAGGAATTTCTTGCCACTCACGCTGCCGATCATGAGTTGTACGAAAAGGAATCTGAGGAATTGAAGGTCGCGAAAAAGAAGCGGTCAGAAATTCTGGTCGAGGACGCGCGCAAGCGTGTGCAGCGAAATCCGACCGACTTGCAGCTTCGATTTGAACTTGGCGAGCATCTCGTAAATGGGGCGCGTTTTCGGGAAGCCTTGCCGGAGCTGCAGCGTGCGCGACAAAATCCGAATGCGCGTTTGAAAGCGATGAACCTGCTGGGTCGCTGTTATAGCGATCTTGGGATGCTCGAC